>CAZEJZ010000342.1:0-4014 GCA_964512415.1 uncultured Opitutaceae bacterium | reverse complement strand
GTTGCAGCGGATGCCCTCGCGCTCGAGGACCTCGGCGGCGCGGATGCCCTCCCAGGTGGAGGCGATCTTGATCAGCACGCGCTCGCGGGGGATCCCGGCGGCCGCGTAGCGCGCGATGATCTCGCGGGCCTTGGCGACCGTGCCGTCACGGTCGAAGGACAGGCGGGCATCGACCTCGGTGGAGACGCGGCCCGGGACGATCCGGAGGATTTCGAGGCCGAAGAGCACGAGCAGGGAATCGATCACCTGGCCCACCGGCGTGGCGGTACCGGCGTCGCGCAAGGCGCGGTCGACGAGGTAGCCGTACTCCGGCATCGCGGCGGCCTTGAGGATGAGCGACGGGTTGGTCGTCGCGTCCTTCGGCGCGAACTGGCGCATGGATGCGAAGTCGCCGGTATCGGCGACGACCTGAGTGAACTGTTTCAGCTGGTCGAGTTGAGAAGGCATGGAGAGGAAGGAATGGTGCCGAATGGGGGAGGACGCGGAAACGGAAAAGATGCAGGAAGAAAGGTGTACCTGGAGACGCCGAGGGAGAGCGTGCGGGGTTTGGCAGGTCAGCTAAGGCGAGGGGCTGGGTGGACGAATGCCCATGGCGAGGAAGGGTGGCGAAGCGCTACCCGGCGTCGTGGCTGGCTCCGTGGGCGGGCATGCCTTGCTGGGGAACGGGTGGCGAGGGGGTGACGGCGGCGGTGGCGCGCGCGGCGGCCGCGGCGGCGCGGCGCAGTTCCGTCCGGGCCCACGTGATCGCACCGGCTTCGTCGCGGAACATCCCGTCGAGCTGCGCCTCGAAGGCGAGGTCGAGGAAGGCCTTGAAATGCGGCCCGGCGGTTTCGCCGAGATCGAGGAGATGACGCCCCTTCAGCAGCGGTTGCGGTGCCTTGGCGGCGAGGTCCAGCTGGCGCGACTTCGCGCGCATCTTCTCGATCAGGTTGATCGTCTCCGGCGAGGACAGCGGCGGCCGCCCCAGCGAATCGGCCGTCATCACCAACGCCAGGTCATCAATCGTCGCCGGGGCCAGCCGCCGCGCGAGGCGGCGGACCTGCGTGTCGCTGTACTCGCTGCGATGCCCGCTGTGGTGGACCAGATGATCGACGACGAGTGGGCGGACGAACGTGACCAGCTCGAGCGGAGCGCCGATGCGCGTCAGGAACGTCTCGGTCAGCGGCCCCCCCGCGGCCTCGTGTCCCGGGCTGATCCAGCGCAGGACATCGCGCTTCATGGCGCGGACGGTGGTGGACGGCTTGCCGAAGTCGTGGGCGAGAACGGCGAGCAGCAGGAAGCGGCGGCGCGGGGGCGGCGACTCCTGCCACGCCTTAAGCCGCACCAACGCATCGCAACACAGACCCGTGTGCTCGAAGGCATCGCCCTCGGGGTGCCACTCTGGTTCCTGGAGGCAGCCGCGGAGGGCGGCGATCTCGGGGAAGTGCCGCAGCCAGCCGGTCTGCTCGAGGACCATCAGGCCGCGCGACGGCCGCACCGACTGCGTGGCCCACTTGTCCCATTCGTGCCAGACCCGCTCCACGGGAAGCTCCGTGTAGGTGTCGACGATGGAACGGCACAGCGCGGCGGTTTCCGAGGCGAGCGTGAGGTCGAAGCGCGCGGCGAACTGCATCCCGCGCAGCACCCGGAGCGGATCCTCCACGAAGGCCGGGCTGGCGTGGCGCAGCACGCGGGCCTTCAGATCGGCAGCGCCGTTGAGCGGATCGATCAGGGTCTCGGTGAACGGATCCCACGCGATGGCATTGAGCGTGAAGTCGCGCCGCGCCGCGGCGTCCGCGTCGCTCAGCGACGGATCCGGCGCGACGGCGAACCCCCGATGGCCGGCGCCGGTCTTGGACTCGCGGCGAGGCAGGCTGAAGTCGTATTCCCGGCCGTCCCGCGTCCGGACCTTGATCACCCCGAAGCTGCGTCCCACCACATCGGTGGCTCCGAGAGGAGCGAGGGCCTGGTGAAGGGTGGGGAAGTCGACGCCTCCGACCTCCACGTCGAAGTCCTTGGAGGGGATTCCCATGAGCCAGTCCCGCACGCAGCCGCCGACCAAGCGCGGCCGGCCGATGGGCCGGAGGGCGAGCAGGGCTTCGCGGAGCGAGTCGGGCAGCAGCATGGACGAACGAGGTGAGGCGCTCAGGCTGGTGGACGGCGCGCGGCGAACGCGACGAGAATCCAGCCTGCGATCAGCAGGACCCCGCCGACCGGCGTGATGGGTCCGAGCCAGCGCGGTCCCCCGACGGCCATCACGTAGAGTGAACCGGAAAACAGCACCGTCCCGGCAAGCCAGCAGTCGGCGGCGCGCGCGAGGGCCCGGTTCGGCGCGGCGCCCCCAAGCGAGGCCACGGCAACCCCCAGCAACCCCACCGCGTGCACGAGATGGTAGAGCGAAGCCGTGTGCCACGTTTCCAGCGAGCCCCGGGCCAGCAGGCTCGGCTTCAGGGCGTGGGCGCCAAACGCGCCCAAGGCGACGGCGGTGGATCCCGCGAAAGCGGCGAAAAGAGGAATTTTTTTCATGACATGGGGTTGGATGGCCCGCCTTTTGCTTTTGGAACATCCGTTGATCTGTCCGGTCCCCGACCGGCCACTCTCCGCTGGGACCGGCCTAAAGCCGGTTTCCGGGTGGAGGGCGGTCGTTCTGGACCTTCGGGTCTTCCTAAAACTGAAACCTACACCATGAAAAAAGCCACCCTCCTCCTTTGCATCTTTGCGTCCGCGCTCGGATTGCGGGGCGCCGAAGCCGCGCCGTCGTATTCCGTCACGGTCGATTTCCCGTACGCGAGCAAGTACGTCTTCCGCGGCGTGCAGTACGCCAAGGAATCCTTCCAGCCCTCCGTCGAGCTCACCTCGGGGAATTTCTACGCGGGTCTCTGGACCAATCAGCCGATCACCGACAACCTCGACAACGAGATCGACTTCTACGCGGGCTACAACTTCCCGCTGAGCGATGTTCTGAAGCTCGATGTGGGTGCGACGCTCTATTACTACCCCGAGGCCGACACGTCGGTCTACGATTCGAACACCTTCGAGGGCTATGTCGGCCTGACCGGAACCGTTTCGGGCTTCACGCCTGGCGTGTACGCCTATTATGACACGACATTGAAGGCCTTCACGCTGCAGGGTTCGGTCGGCTACAGCGTGCCGATGGCGGCTGCCGGCACCTCTCTCGACTTCACGGCGACCCTCGGCAACGTCTCGCCGGACTCCGGTTCGGACTACTCTTATTGGGGCTTGGGGGTGAACGTCCCGTACAAGATCACGGAAAAAGCGTCCGCAGCGGTGGGTCTCCAGTATGCGTCGGCCAGCTTGAAGGGTACCGACGATCATCTCTGGTTCACGGCCGGCGTGACCGTCGGATTCTGAGCTATCGCCAGCGTTTAGCCTTAGATTCTCTCCCGCCCGGTTTTTCGCGGTCTTGGCCGCGGGGACCGGGCGGGTCGCTTTTCTGGCTGGGAAATGCAGTTGACACGCCCCGGCACAACCCTAGCTCTTGACCCCTTTTCGCATGAAAACGTTCCTCGCCAAAAACGAGACCCTGCCCCAACCGAAGTGGTATCTGATCGATGCCGAAGGTGCCGTGCTGGGCCGTCTCGCCGTGAAGGCCGCGAATCTGATTCGTGGTCGGACCAAGGCTTCCTACACCCCTTCCGTCGACACGGGCGACTACGTCGTGATCATCAACGCCAGCAAGGTGGCGCTGACGGGTCGCAAGGAAGAGCAGAACGAGTACATGTTCTTCTCGGGCTTCGTCGGTGGTGAGAGCTTCCGCTCCATCCCGCAGCAGCGCGAGCGCAACGCCCCCTTCATCGTCAAGCACGCCGTCAAGGGCATGCTCCCGAAGAACCGCATCGCGGCCAAGATGCTCACCAAGCTGCGCGTCTTCGCCGGCCCCGAGCACACGCACGCGGCCCAGAACCCGATCAAGATCTCCGTTTGATTCCGACCATGAGCGCGACCGCCACCAACGTTTTCACCGCCACCGGCCGCCGCAAGACCGCGACGGCCCGCGTGCGTATCGTCGAGGGT
>CAZEJZ010000341.1:0-4016 GCA_964512415.1 uncultured Opitutaceae bacterium | reverse complement strand
TGCCGCCTTGATCTCGGCGTTCGTCTGGTCGCGCAGCCGCGCGAGCTCGGCCTGCTGCGACGCCGCCGTCTCCGCCAGCGTGCGCGTGTGGATCCAGTACGCGAGACCGCCAATGATGACGACAGTGAGGATGACCGCCGGGAGTTGATCGGACAGCTTGCTCCATGCGGACGGAGCGGACGCGGGGGATTCCGGGGCTGCAGACGGCGTCGAGGGATCGGTGGGCGAGCTCATGGTGTAAGGCAGGTTAAAACAGCAATCCGAGGATGGACAGGGAAATACGTTGTTTTTCAGCCGAGTGCGAGCACCGTGCGGCGATGAGCTTGAACCAGAGTGAGGAGCGCTTGAAGGCCTACGTGGAAGGTCATCAGGATGAGCGACAGCACTGGCGGGAAAAGGTTCGGGCGCTCAGTAGCAAAGCCTCTGATTTGCATGAGGTTTCGCGCGTACTGGAACGTGATCTTCGCAGCTACCTGCGTGAACGGGCGACGGTGGTGGAAGCGCTCCGGAGTGGGATGACGGCGGAAGCGGTGGCGCGACTCAGCTTGCGAAATCTGGCGGAGTACTGGCTTCGAATCTGGGGCGAGCCGCGCCGCAAGGCACCCACTTCAGGCCGCCCGGCCGATGTCTGATCGGAGGAAGGTGCACGTTTAAAGTAAGTCTTAAATTGATGAATTGTAGCATTTTGCACTGATCATAAGCTCCTTCCGCAACGATTTTTGAGCTTTTTGGGGTCTGGCACGTCTTTCTTAGTGGTTCTGGTTTTGGTCTCTTCCGCTCTGCGGAAGATTTGGGGTTAGTTAGAAACTGATGGGCGGATCGCCTAGGGGTAGGCGATCCGCCCTTTCTGTTGTCCGCGATCGTGCAACAATCGTGCGCGACGCAAGTCGATGATCGACAAGTGGCATCCGGCGTGCTGGTTATTCACACGTTATCCACACGCGATGGCACACCTGAGCGGGCCTTCGGCCCAAATCTCGCAGCTCAAGGTTTCGGCGAAGGTGAAAACCTTCGTTCTCGATACGAACGTCCTCCTGCACGATCCCCAGTCGATCTTCAAGTTTGAGGACAACAACCTCGCGATTCCCGTCGAGGTTCTTGAGGAACTCGACGCAATCAAGGGCGAGCAATCCACCGAGCGCGGGCGCAACGCACGGCGCGTCCACCGCATCCTCCAGGAATTGCTTCCCGATTCGCGCGCGATGCTTGAGGGGGTGCGCCTGCCTACGGGCGGCACGCTTTCGGTCATCATCAATCGCTACCTGCTCGAGAATCGCCAGGACACGCCGGCGATGCTCCGGCTGCGCGCGGTGCTGCCTGATCTGTCGAAGAAGGACAATCGAATCATCGCCTGCGCGCTGTTTGTCCAGGAGCAGTATCCGCCGCCGACCATCCTCGTGACCAAGGACGTGAACGTCCAACTCAAGGCCCGCGCGGTCGGACTCGAGTCCGAGGACTATCTCAACGACAAGGTGCCCGCCGCGGAGGACGAGCAGTCCTACACCGAGGTGCCGCTCACGGTGTATGAGCTGCAGCGTTTCTGTTCCGAGGGTGAGTTCGACATCGGTGCGGAGGCGGCGCGCAGCCTTTACCTGAACGAGTACGTGCTGCTGCGCTCGGAGCAGGACAAGACGATGCCGGCGCGCTACTACGGCGACGGGATGGTGCGGCGGCTCAAGCTGCCGGAGTACGTCAAGGCGCCGGGCGGAATCCCGATCCGTGCGCGCAATCTCGAGCAGCAGTTCTTCATGGACGCCTTGCTCGACGACTCGGTGACGTTGATCACCTGCTTCGGCAAGGCCGGCACGGGCAAGACGCTGCTCTCGACGGCCTGCGCGCTGCAGCAGATCTGCGACGAGAGCGGACGCTACGACGGCCTTTCCATTTCCCGTCCGGTGATCGCGCTCGGCAAGGACCTCGGATTCCTGCCGGGCTCGCTCGAGGAGAAGATGAAACCGTGGCTGCAGCCTTACCACGACGCGCTGGAGGTGCTGATCCCGTCCAAGCCGCAGAAGGATCCGCAGTTCGCTTCGAAGAAGGTCTCGAGCAAGAAGGCGCGCAAGCGCGACTCGCTCATGGCGATGATGTCGTCGCCGCAGCCGATGCACGCTTCGCAGGCGCTGCCTCCGGGCGGGCCCGCGATCAAGCCTTACGAGCGGCTGCTGCGTTCCGGGCTCGTCGAGATCGAGGCGCTGGCGTTCATCCGCGGTCGCTCCATTGCCCGGCGTTTCTTCATCCTCGATGAGGCACAGCAGCTCACACCGCACGAGGTGAAGACGGTGATCACGCGCATCAGCGAGGGGTCAAAGATCGTTCTGATCGGTGACCCAGCTCAGATCGACAACCCTTACGTCGACGCGCGGAGCAATGGTCTCGTCTACGCCCACAATCGGATGAAGGGACAGTCGCTGCACGCGCACGTGAAGCTGACCAAGGGCGAGCGTTCGAGGCTCGCGGAGCTCGCCGCCGATCTGCTCTAGCTAGGCCTGACGGTCCTGCTCGGCTTCGCGCGCGAGCAGCCAGAGGAGGTCGCCGAGGCGATTGGTGTACTGCAGGATCACCGGGCGCACTGATTTTCCCGCGGCCGGGAGTGCGCAGAGGCGGCGCTCGGCGCGCCGGGCGGCGGCGCCGGCGAGGTCGAGCGCCGCCGCCGGCGGATTCGCGCCGGGCGTGGCCCAGCCGTCAAAGCGAAGGTTCCGCGCCTCCAACGCCGCCAGCGCCTGATCGACGCGCGCGAGTTCGTCGGCGCCAAGGCGTCGGAACTGTGACGCGGCATGCCGGGCAGCGTCCGCTTCGGCGCAGGCGAGCTCACCCATCAGGGCGACGAGTTCGTGCTGGATTTGCTCCAGCGCACGGCGCCGACCTGCGTCCGGACTCGCGGCCTTGGCGAGGCCGATGGCCGCATTCAATTCGTCGAAGGCACCGACGGCCTCGATCTGGGGATGGTCCTTCGGCACGCGCTGCCCGTAGAGCAGGCTGGTCGTGCCGTCGTCGCCGTGCCGCGTCGCGATCGAGCTCACGTCAGGCGATGCGCCGCGCCGCCATCTGCGCCCGTAGGCACAGCTCGGCCGCCTTGAAGGTGTGCGCCTGCGTCATCGCCTTCTCCGTGCGGTTCAGGCAGTCGAGGACCAGTTCGCCGAAGTAGCGGAAGCCGACTTTCCCGGCGACGTTGAGGTGATGCTCGCCGGTGTCGTCGACGAGATAGACTTGGTCGCCCTGGCGGTCCCGGCCGACGTCCACGTACTTCCGGAGCTCCAAGTAACCCTTGGTGCCGAGGATGATCGTCCGTCCGTCGCCCCAGGTGCTGAGGCCGGCCGGGGTGAACCAGTCGACGCGGATGTAGTTCGACGTGCCGTTGTTGCCGACGAGCGAGGCCTCGCCGAAATCCTCGAGCTCCGGCGTGTCGGGGTTGTGGTAATTCGCCACCGCTGCCTGCGTGACCGTGGCGTCCGTCGCGCCGGAGAAGGTCAGGTACTGCTCGAATTGGTGGCTGCCGATGTCGCAGAGGATGCCGCCGTACTTCGCTTTCTCGTAGAACCAGGCCGGTCGACTGCCCTTCGGACCGATGCGGTGCGGGCCGAGCCCGAGGACCTGGATGACCTTGCCGAGCGCACCGGAGTTCACGAGGTCGGTCGCGTACATCGCGCTTTCGACGTGCAGGCGCTCGCTGTAGTAGACCGCGTACTTCCGCCCGGTGCGTGCGACGACGGCTTTCGCTTGGTCGAGTTGGTCGAGCGAGGTGAACGGGGTCTTGTCCGTGAAGTAGTCCTTGCCCGCCTCCATCACCCGGCATCCGAGCGGGCCGCGGTCGCAGGGGACGGCGGCCGCCGTGACCAGTCGAATGCTCGGGTCATCGAGGATATCCTGCATCGAGCGCGCGGCCACGGCCTGTGGATAGCGCTTCCGGAAGGCCTCGACTTTGGCGGGATCGGGGTCGTAGACCCATTTCAGCGTCGCTCCGGCCTCCAGCAGGCCGTTCGTCTGGCCATAGATGTGGCCGTGATCGAGATGCGCCG
>CAZEJZ010000340.1:0-4021 GCA_964512415.1 uncultured Opitutaceae bacterium | reverse complement strand
ACTTCAGGAACTCACCGACGTTGCCATCCGTCACGTCGCCGAAGATGTCGGACGCCACCGAGGTGGTGACGTTCATGTTCTTCTTCTGGTTCATGATGGCCTTGGCATTGCCCTCGCGCTCGCTGGAGACGACGAAGGCGGTGAGGGCAACGGCCTCCCCGGCCGCCGCGCCCTTCGCCGGCGCGCGCACGGGCACGAGTTCCACGTCGCGCGTCGCCGTCTGCCCTGCGGCGACGGTGACGGTGAGCGTCTGCGTCGAGTAGCCCGAGTAACGCACCACCATCCGCACCTCCCCGGCGGGTACGTTGAAGAGCTGGAAGAGGCCGCCGACCTCGGTGTTGGTCTTGAGGGCCGTGCCTTCGATTTCGACCTCGGCGTAGCGGACGTATTCCTGGGTCGCCGGGTTGTAGACGCGGCCGACGATGGAGCCGGAGGACTGGGAGTAGGCTGACGGGACAATCAGGCAGAACGCAGCGGCGAGAAACGCCAGCGTCCGCCCAAGCGGAGTGCGCAGGGGATGCATGGTGACGAAACGGGGTTAGGGTTCGGTCGCGACCGCCCCCTCTTGCGAGGGGGAAGCCGGGGTTAGAAAGGGAAAGTGAAGGAAAATTTCTGCGGAAAGAAAAGCCCGGAGACGAAGAACCCCGGACCGGTCCGCGCGCGGCGCTCGCGCCACGGGCTTGCACCGTTGCCCCAAGCACGGTCCACTCCCTCTCCTCCACCGGTCAGCGCCATGAGATTCCTTCCCCTCCGCCCGTTGATCCACGGCCTTCGTGTCAGCTTCGCCACCTGCGCCGCTGCGGCCCTCGCTGGACTCCCCGTCGGACGCGCCGAGTCGGGTCCGCCCCCTCGACCGGCCCCTTTTTCCTCCGCGCTCAGCCCGGCCGAGTTCTCCGGCGCGGGCCTGGGCAAGCTGACGGAGGCGGAGCTGCAAGAACTGAACCGGCTGGTCCGGGCGCACGAGTCCGGCGAACTCGCCCGCGCCCGCGAGGCCGCTCGCCGGGCCGAGGTCGACGCCGCCCGGGCAATCCATGAGGCTGAGGCGGCAGCGGCACGTCGAGTCGCCGCAGCGGAGGCCACCCCCGCGGCCACGCCCACGAAGCCCCCGGCCCGCAAGGAGAGCCTGCTGGAGCGCATCCGTCTCAAGCCCGGCACCCAGATCGACTACGACACGCTGGAGAGCGAGTTGGTCGGCGACTTCGCCGGCTGGCGCGCAGGCACGGTCTTCACGCTCACCAACGGTCAACGCTGGCGGGTCACCCAGGGTGAATACGTCTCACCCCGCGACCCGACCCGCCGCCGCGCCTGGATCAAGCCCGGGCTCTTGGGGACCTTCTTCATCGAATTCGAGGGCGTCAAAGGTCGGGCCAAGGTCGAATTTGCCGGGGCTTCCGCGGCCGGAGCCGCCCGTTAGGGCACAAAAAAACGCCGGTCCACGAGGGACCGGCGTCAAAGGGTCAGAAAGGCCGAGAATTACTTAAGGTGGCCCGAGACGAGCTTCGTCATCTCGAACATGCTGACGGACTTCTTGCCGTTGAAAACCGGCTTCAGCTTGTCGTCGGCATTGATCTGGGTTCTCACCTTCTTGTCCTGGAGACCATTCTTCTTGATGTAGTCCCAGAGCTTCTTGGTGAGATCGGTACGAGGGAGGGGTTTAGAACCGACCACCGCCGCGAGGGCGTCGTCAGGTTGAACCGGTTTGAGGAAGGCAGCGTTGGGTTTGCGTTTAGCCATATCGACCTCAAGCCATAGGGCGGGGCCGGGGAATTGCAACGCATTTCTCGAAGGTAACTCGCCGTTTTTCAGAGGAGAAAACTTTTGCAAGTGTCAGATTGACCACCCGCCGAAAAACACTTCAGGCGCTCCCCGCCCCCCGTGCCGAACCGGGATCGTCGATCTGCACGAACTGCTGGTAAAGCGCCGCGTAGTGACCTTTCAACGACAGGAGCTGTTCGTGCGTGCCGCGCTCGATGATGCGGCCGTCGTCCAGCACGAGCACCTGATCCGCGCCACGGATGGTGCTCAGGCGATGCGCCACCACGAAGCTGGTGCGGCCGACGAGCAGGGCGCGCAGGGCCTTCTGCAGTCGCGCCTCGGTGAGCGCGTCGATCGAACTCGTCGCCTCGTCGAGGATCAGAATCCGCGGATCCGCCAGCAGCGCGCGCGTGAAGCACACGAGTTGGCGCTGGCCCACCGAGAGCCCGGCGCCCCGTTCCCCGACCTCGGTCATCAATCCGCGCGGCAACGCCTCGAGAATGTCCAGGCAATCAAGCTTGGCCGCGGCCGCGCGCACGTCGTCATCCGTCGCCTCCGGCCGCGCCATGCGGATATTCTCCATCAGGGTGCCGCTGAAGAGAAAATTCTGCTGCTGCACCATCCCCATCTGCCGGTGCAGCGACTGGCTCGCGAGCGTGCGGATCTCCCGCCCGTCAATCCGCACCTCACCGGCGGTCGGGAGGTAGAACTTCGCGACCAGGTTGATGATCGAGCTCTTGCCGCTGCCCGTGTGCCCCACGAGGGCGATCGACTGGCCGGGCTCGGCCGTGAAGGAAATGCCGTGCAGCACCCGGCGCTCCGGCGTGTATCCGAACGACACGTCGCGAAACTCCACCCGCGCCCCCACCGGACCGGCCGGCGCAACGACCCGCGGATCCGGCAACGCCACCGCGTCCGGCTCATCCGTCCAGTCCGGCGGCGTGTCGATCAGGCGGAACACCCGCTCCGCGCCCGCCATCGCCACCAGCGCCTGGTTGTACTGATTCCCGATGATCTGGATCGGCGAGAAGAAGAGGTTCGCGAGGAAGAAGAACTGGATCAGGTCCGCAATGCTCATCAGGCCGTGGAAGGTCCGCCAGCCGCCCAGCATCAGGAGGATCGCGATGAAGAACTGGCTGTTCAGCTCGAGGATCGGCAGCAACCGCGCCGAGGTCCGCGCCAGCGCGATGTTGTACCGCGAATGATCCATCAGGAGATTGCGGAACAGCCCGGCGTTCGTGTCCTGCCGCACGAAGCCCTGCGTCACGCGGATGCCGTTGACCGACTCCGCCAGCGTCGCCGTCACCCGGCTGAAGCTCTCCTGCGAGGCGCGGGTCAGCTGACTCAGCCGCATGCGGAACCGCTGGTTCACCGCCCACAGCACGGGGGCCATGCCGACCACGACAAGGAAGAGCACCCAGTCACAGAAGGCCATGATCACCGCCGCGAAGAGCATCTGACCAAACTGGATCACCGAGACGAAGAGCACGTCCTGGATCCCGACCCGCAGCGCCTCCACGTCACTGGTCACGCGACTGATGATCCGCCCGAGCTTCACTCGGTGGAAGAAGCTCATCGGCTGTCGCTGCACCTTCGCGAAGATATCCGCGCGCAGCCGGTTCACCACCACTTCACCGACTTCAAGCGCATACCGCTGCCGGAAGTGGAAGAGGACGTCGGTGAGGAGGGCCCAGATCCCGTAGGCCGCCACGCCCCACCACAGCCACCGCGAATCCTCCCGCGTGATGACTCCCTGACTGATCAACCCGATCACGGCCGACACGAGCCAGGGCAGGATCGGCAACTGCGCGGCGCGGATCACCGTCAGGATCGACAGGGCGATGAGCTTGCGGCGCACCGGGCTGGCATACGTGAAGAGGCGACGGATCAGCCCCCACTCCAGCGGGCGGAACTGCTCCTCGTCGTCATCGTCCCGCGCGCGGTACACGAGCATCAGGTCGCGCCCGCCGGGCCCGGGTTGGGGCCGGGGGTTGGGATCGGGCAGCAGGCTCACGCGGCACCTCCCGGCGCGGCGCCTTGGTTCAGCGCCTGCTGCTGCAGTTCCCGGCCGTCCCGCAGCTGCAGATTGGCGACCCGCAGGTACGGGCCCGGCTCGCGCATGAGTTCCTCGTGCCGCCCGCGCTGCACGATGCGGCCATCCTCCATCACGATGATGAAGTCCGCGCGACGCAGTGTGCTCAGCCGTTGCGCTACGATGAACGTGGTCCGGCCCGCGATCGCCCGGTCGAGCGCCTCGAAGATCTCG
>CAZEJZ010000339.1:0-4037 GCA_964512415.1 uncultured Opitutaceae bacterium | reverse complement strand
CGCCTGCCGGTACAGTTCCTCGTCGTCCCCGAGATCGCCGTCGGCCTCTCCCGACTCACCTTCGTCCTCTTCCCGGGCCGCCCGGTCGATCTGGGCCTGCACGTCGGTCGCGAAGACGGGTGGTCCGTTCTTCTTCATGAACGCGACCACCTCGTGCACTTCCTCGTCGGACACGAAGGCACCCTGCGCGCGCACGAGGCGCGACGTTCCGGGAGGGGAGAACAGCATGTCGCCGCGGCCGATCAGCGTGTCCGCTCCCTTGGTGTCGAGGATCGTGCGCGAGTCCACCTGGGAGGCGACTTGGAACGCGATGCGCGACGGGAGGTTGGCCTTGATGACGCCGGTGATGACGTTCACGGACGGGCGCTGCGTGGCGATGATCAGGTGGATGCCGGCCGCGCGGGCGAGTTGGGCGAGGCGGGCGATGCTGGTCTCGATCTCCGCCGCCGCGACCATCATCAGGTCGGCGAGTTCGTCGATGATGGCGACGATGTACGGCAGGCGCTCCGGCACCTCGATACCGTCGTCGGTGGCCGGATCGATGCCGTCGAGGGCGCCCTGCGCCTCGGGTGTGGCCGGTTCCTCGACCACGCCGGGTTTCTTGCGATTGTTGAAGCCGACGATGTTGCGGACCCCGACCTTGGCGAAGATCTGGTAGCGCTGCTCCATCTCCCCGAGCAGCCACTTCAGGGCAGCGGGCACCTTCTTGGGCTCCGTGACCACCGGGATGAGCATGTGGGGGAGCGAGTTGAAGACCTTCAACTCGACGATCTTCGGATCGACCATGAGCAGGCGGAGATCCTTCGGGCTCTTCGAGTAGAGGATCGAGGCGATGATCGAGTTGATGCAGACCGACTTTCCCGAGCCCGTGGCACCGGCGATCAGCAAGTGCGGCATCTTGGTCAGGTCGGACACGATCGGTTTTCCGGATACATCTTTCCCAAGCGCGATCGGGATCTCCCCGCGGGTCAGGGCGGCGCTCCAGTCTTCACTCTCGAGGATCTCGCGCATGCCGACCGGGGTCGGGTGCTGGTTGGGGACCTCGACGCCGACCGCGGCCTTGCCTGGAATCGGGGCGAGGATGCGCACGGATTGGGCGCGCATGCCGAGGGCGATGTTCTTGTCGAGACCGGCGATCTTCTCCACGCGGACCCCGGGGGCGGGCACGACCTCGTAGCGGGTGATGACGGGTCCGACGTGGATCTCGCCGAGGGAGACCTGGACGCCGAATTCGCCGAGGATCCGGAGAAGATTCTCGGCGTTGCGACGATGTTCCTCCTCGGAGTTTTCCGCCGCGAGCGGGGCCTGTTCGCGCAGCAGGGGCAGGGGCGGGAATTGATAGCCCTCGTCGCTGACCGGGGCGACGGTGCTGCGGGCTTTCTTGGGTTGCTCGGGCTTGACGATGTTGAGTTCGAGACGACCCGTGACCTCGGCGCCGGGCGCGTCTCCGGCCAAGGCGGTTTCGGGAGCGGTTTTCGGAGCGGCGGCCGGGGGCGTCGGCGGGGTCGCTTTCGCGGGGATGGGCTCGTCGTCGTCGGGCTCCGCCGCGTCGAGCGGGACGATCGCGTCGGCTTGGCCGGCGACGTGCGGTTCGGGTTCCGGCGGAGGCTCGGGCTTGGGCGGAGTCGGGGTCTGGGCCTGACGGGAGAAGGGCAGGCCGGAGAGGACGTCGCCGCCGCCCTTGGGGCGGGGTGGGGTGGATTCCTTGACGGCGGCAGCCTTGGCGCTCTGCCGGGACGCCTCGAGGCGGGCGGCCTGTTCGTTCCGCCGAGCCTCCTCGAGGAGCGCAGTCCGCTCGGCCCGGGCTTTCGCTCGCTCGGCCTGCCAGGTGTTCAGCGCCGCGATCATGCGGTCGATGTCCGCCGAGATATCCTTGGAAAAGATGAAGAGCAGGCTCAGGCCGTAAAGAAGACCGAGCAGCACGAGCGATCCGAAGACGCCCAGAGTCTCTTTGAACGCCCCGCCGTAGACGAGGCGGCCGAGCAATCCGCCGGTCCCCTGCGGGAAGTACTGCGAAACGCCGAAGCTTTCCCACATCGCCCAGAGGGACGAAAACGACAGGATGCACAGGGCCATCGCGATCGCCCGGGTCAGGGCCAGCCGGCGCGCGTTGCGCACCGCCACCCATGCGGACCAGACGAGGAGGACGGGCACCAGCCAGGTGCTCACCCCGATCCAGTGCAGCGTCCAGTAGGCGACGGTCGAACCGAAGAATCCGACTAGATTCCGCTCCGTGGGGTGCGTCGTGATCCACAGGCTCTGCGCCGGGGAGTAGTCGAGAAATGCGACCGTCAGGAGGACTCCGACGAGCAGGAATGCGAGGGCCGCGATCCAGTTGGGCTGGTGGCGGACACCTTGAAGCGCGGGACCCCGCTTTGGGTTTGAACTCACTGGTTTCGGCATCTGGTCTTGAGCACCTACGGCGCGTTGGAAAGGGCAACAGGGTTCGTTCGCAAACGCAATCCCGGCCCTTGGCCTTCGTTCCGTCAGCCCGCCTCCAGCTCATCCCCTCCTTTCCATGAACGACCTGCTGCGCTTCCAGCCTCTTTATCATGACCGCGTCTGGGGCGGTCGCGCGCTCGAGACTGCCCTGGGCCGCTCGCTTCCAGCGGGCCGTCCGATCGGCGAGAGCTGGGAGCTGGTCGACCGGCCCGAGGCCCAATCCGTCGTGATCGGGGGGCGCTTCCATGGTCGAACACTCCGCTCGGTGCTCGAAACGGATGCGGCCGCGATCATGGGCCCGCACTTTCCGGCTCACCGTCCCTTTCCGCTCCTCGTGAAGTGGCTCGATTGCCGGGAGCGTCTCAGCCTGCAGGTTCATCCACCGGCGGACCTCGCCCCCGCGCTCCGCGGCGAACCCAAGACCGAGAACTGGTACATCGCATCCGCGGCTCCGGGCGCTGGATTGCTCGTCGGGCTGCGCAAGGGCGTCACCCGCGGCCAGTTCGCCCAAGCCCTGGCCCAATCCACCCTCGAATCCTGCGTCCACCGTTTCGGCGTGCAGGAAGGTGACTCGATCTTGGTCCGGAGCGGGACGATCCATGCCATCGACGGAGGCAACCTCATCCTCGAAATCCAGCAGAACTCCGACACCACCTACCGGGTCTACGATTGGGGAAGGGTGGGTCTCGACGGAAAGCCAAGGCAAATGCATGTTGCGGAGTCACTTGCGTCGATCAATTGGAATGATTTTGAGCCCGCGCCGGTGCGGGCCGCGTCCGAAGAGGCGGTGATCGCGGACGCCGCAGAGTTCCGGATTCGGCGTCTGCCCATGGCGGCGGGGGCACGCCTCTCGTTGGCGGCCGGCGAGGAAGCTCGGTTGATCAGCGTGGTGGCCGGCGAGGTGGTAGTCGAAGGCGACCCCTCCGGGTCCGGTTCGGCCTTGCGGCGGGGGGACAACGTGTTGGCGCCGTATTGCGGACAATTTACTTTCCGGGCGATTTCTCCGGCGATCGTGCTGGTGACGGATCGGTTCGCGAGGTGAGTCCGAGGCCGCGTCACCGGCTTGCCCGGCGTCTTGGAACGCCGGCGGCATGCGACCCGGCACTTGAAGAAAGTCCGAAGCCGTAGTTGTTTTATCGTTTGCCTATGAACTCGTCCGACAACCCAGCTCCCGTGGCCGCCTCCGGGGCGGACACCTCCGCCGCGTCCGTTCCGCCGTCCGCAGCCGGCGACGGCACGGCCGCTCCGCCGTCCAGCGACATCGCCAAGCTGGAAGGCGAATTGGCTCAGGCCCGCAAGGAAGCGGCTGAGCACTACGATCGCTATGTCCGTGCCATGGCCGACTTCGAGAACGCCCGCAAACGCACGATCCGGGAAAAGGAAGAACTGCGTCAGTTCGCCGCGGCCCGGGTGCTGGAGGACCTGATTCCGGTCCTCGACACGCTGGCGCTGGCGCTCGGCGCGGCGAAGGCGCCGAATGCGGATCTGAAGTCCTTGGTTGGCGGCATGGACATGGTGGTGACCCAAGCCAAGGCGGCGTTGGGTCAGCATGGGCTCAAGGAGCTGAACCCGGTCGGCCAGCCCTTCGACCCGAA
>CAZEJZ010000338.1:0-4098 GCA_964512415.1 uncultured Opitutaceae bacterium | reverse complement strand
GTCGTCGAGGGCGTGACCGAATTTCTTCCGATCTCATCCACGGGGCACCTGATCATCGCCGCCGAACTCCTCGGCTTGGAGGACGCCACTCCTTTGCGCGGCCCGGGTGGTGAGGTTCTTTGGCAACACCCCCCGAGCAAGGCCCATCCGGAGGGCGTGCCGCTCACCCGCAAGCGCGCCGTGGACTCGTACCTTGTGGTGATCCAAGCCGGGGCGATTCTGGCCGTCCTGCTGATTTGCGGGGCCGAGGTCCGGAGCATGCTGCGCGGCTTGGTCGGTCAAAGCGTCACCGGGAGAACCTTGCTGCGTAACGTCATTCTGGCCGTGGCACCAGTCGTGGTCGCCGGACTTCTGCTGGGCTCGTGGATCGAGACGCATCTGTTCTCGCCGCGGACCGTCGCCGCCGCCCTCGTGGCGGGTGCCGTCGTCATGCTGGCCGCGGAGCGCTGGCGTAACTCGCGCGCACCGGCCACGCTCAAGACGGGCGCGGATCTGTCTGCCGGACAGGCCCTCGGCATTGGCTTCGCCCAGTGCCTTGCGCTCTGGCCCGGAATGAGCCGCGCGATGGTCACGATCGTGGGAGGCTACGCGTGCGGCCTCGCCCCGGCCCGGGCGGCCGAGTTCAGCTTCCTCGTCGGGCTCCCCGTGCTTGCCGGCGCCGCAGTGTACAAGGGCGTTCGCACCGGACCCGCGATGGTCGCCGGGCTGGGCTGGACGCCGGTGCTGGTCGGCGGGATCGCCGCCGCCCTCGCCGCCGCGATCGCCGTCCGCTTCCTGCTCCGGCACCTGTCGCGCCACGGTCTCACGGCCTTCGCGCTCTACCGCATCGTGCTTGCCGGCGTGCTCTGGTGGTGGTTCGCGCCGTGAACGAGCGAGGCGTCACCGCGCAGCAACGGTTCCTCCCCTGACGGCCATGGCGTGGGACGTGCAGTACCGCAACGGACTCTGGTTGCCGCAGATCGGCTGGTGGCTCGACGCCCACTTCCCGACGCCGCGCGCGTTCGTCTCACATGCGCACTTTGACCACCTCGCCGCCCACGGGGAAGTCCTCTGCTCCGAAGGCACCGCCCGGTTGATGCAGGCGCGCCTGCCCGCGGCCCGCACCTACCGGACCCTTCCCTTCGGACACACCGTCCCGCTCAACGACGACGCCACCGTCACGCTGCACCCGGCCGGCCACATCTTCGGGTCGGCGCAATGCCTGATCTCCCACCCGGAACACGGCCGCCTCCTCTACACCGGTGACTTCAAACTGCGACCAGGACTCTCCGCGGAAACCTGCACCACCCCGGCGGCGGATGTCCTGATCATGGAGACCACATACGGTCGGCCGCAGTACGTCTTTCCCCCAACCGCCTCGGTCCTCGCGGACATCATGCGCTTCTGCACCGAGGCACTCCAGGATGGCGACACGCCCGTGCTCTTCGGGTACAGCCTCGGCAAGAGTCAGGAACTGCTCTCCGCCCTCACGCAGGCCGGCCTGCCAGTCATGCTGCACCCCCAGACCGCGCGCATGACCGCGGTTTACGAGGAACTGGGCGTGCGGTTTCCGCCGTACCAGACGTTCAACGAAGCGGACGCATCCCGATACGTGATCCTGTGCCCCCCGCAGTCTCCGCAATCAGCGTTCCTGCGACGTCTGCCGCGCCGGCGGACGGCGACGATCACGGGCTGGGCGCTGGACGCCTCGATCCGCTTTCGGTCCGGCTGCGACGCCGCGTTTCCCCTGTCGGACCACGCTGACTTCCAAGATCTGCTGCTGATGGTCGAGCGGGTGCAGCCGCGTCGCGTGCTCACGCTGCACGGTTTCGCCGCGGACTTCGCCCGCACGCTGCGTGAGCGCGGGATCGAAGCCTGGGCCATCAACGAAGACAACCAGTTGGAAATGACCCTCGCGGCCAGCGTCGCGCCCCGCGCGGAGAGTCCGGTCCAGCCGACCACCACCCCCGCCCGGTCCGACTTTTCCGCGAAGGGCGCGCCTGAAATCTCCGCCCCCGATGCCTTCGCGCGATTCGCCCGCACCGCCGAGGATCTCCGGGGAATCGCCGGTCGCAGCGAGAAGGTCGCCCACCTCGCTCGCTACCTCGGTTCACTCGCCACGGCTGACGCAGCCATCGCCGCGCGGTGCTTCGCCGCCCGGCCCTTGGCGCGGACCGACGAACGCACCCTGCAGGTCGGGTGGTCTCTGCTTCGCCGAGCGGTGCTTGAGATCGCCGGCGCCAGCCCGGATGAATTCCGGCGCGCCTACGCGAGGCTCGGCGACAGCGGCGAGACCGCCGAAGCGCTTCGCGGCGGGCGCGCGGAACCCGGACCTTGCTCGCTGCAGGAGCTCGATCGCTTCTTCGATACCCTGGCCCGGACGCCGGGGCCGGTGCAGAAGCTGGCCCAGCTTCAGGACTTCCTCCGCCGCCTCGAACCCATCGGGGTCAAGTACGTGATCAAGATTCTGACCGGTGATCTCCGGATCGGACTGCGCGACGGGCTCGTGGAGGAGGCCATCGCGCCCTCCTGCGACCACCCGATCGAGGCCGTGCGGGAGGCGGTGATGATCGCGGGGGATCTCGGCACCGTGCTGACGGCGGCGCGGAGCGGAAGACTGACCGCGCTTGAGCCCGCGCTGTATCACCCGATCGGATTCATGCTGGCGAGCCCGGAGCCGGATGCGCGATCGATCGTGGAACGACTCGGCACGCCGGTGTGGATCGAAGAGAAGTACGACGGCATCCGCTGCCAACTGCACGCCTCGCCCGCGCGGGCGGAGCTCTTCTCGCGCGATCTGCGGCGCATCACCGGACAGTTTCCCGAATTGGCCGAGGCCGCCCGCCGCCTCGGCGAAACCGCCGTGATCGACGGCGAACTGCTCGCGTGGCGGGATGGCCGCGCCCTCCCGTTCGCGGAACTGCAACGGAGGCTCGGCCGGCGCGGCGACGACTTCTTCCTCGGCACCGAGATCCCCGTCTCCCTCTCCTGCTACGATCTCCTCCATCTCGGCCGGGAGTCCCTGCTCCGTCTGCCCCTCGCGGAGCGCCGCGCCCGCCTCGAGGCCCTTCTCGCCCAGCGACCGGGCCACCAGCCGCTTCCCACGCTGACGCTCGCACCCGTGCGGCGGGTCCGCTCGGTCGATGAGATCGAACTCGCGTTTGCCGCCGCTCGACGCCGCGGCAACGAAGGCTTGATGGCAAAGGACCCGAACAGCCCCTACACCCCCGGACGCCGCGGACTGGCCTGGCTCAAGCTCAAGAAAGCCGCCGCCACGCTGGATGTCGTGGTCGTCGCGGTGGAAACCGGTCACGGAAAACGGAAGGCGGTGCTGAGCGACTATACCTTTGCCGTTCGCGATGACGAAACGGACCGGCTCCTGACCGTCGGCAAGGCTTACTCCGGGCTGACGGACGCCGAGATCGCCCGCCTGACCGAGCACTTCCTCGACCGCACCCTCGAGATCGAGGGACGGCGGCGCACCGTCGTGCCGGACATCGTGCTCGAGGTGGCGTTCGACGCGATCCAGCCAAGCGGGCGGCACGCCAGTGGTTTCGCCCTCCGGTTTCCCCGCATCGTCCGCATCCGTGACGACAAGACCGTCGACGAGATCGACCGCCTATCGACCTGCCGAAAGCTGGCCGCGGCGGGGGTCGACTGGACGCAGACGCCGGAAACCCTGCCGGGACTGGACGTCAGCGGCAAATAGGGCGATACTGCCTTTCGAATGGACCGCTCCGCCTCACGCCTGCGTTGCCTCTTGTTCGCCTCCCTCGCTCTCATGGCCACGCTTTCCAGCGCCGCCGCCCCGTTCACCGCTCTCCGGGACGGGGAACGTTTCCGCTACCGGACTGGCTGGGGTATCTTCTCCCATGCCGGTGAAGTGATCATCGAAGCCCACCGCGATACGCTCGACGGCCGCGCCATCTTCCGGCTCACGACCCAGATTTCCTCGCGCGGGCTGGTGCGCGGACTCTACACCTTCGACAACCGCGGTGAGCTCGTGATCGACGAAGCGACCGGGCGCATCCTGCAAGCGGCAGAGAGCGGACAGGCCGGTTCCAAGAAACAGGGCAGCCTGACCGTCTTCGATTACGAACGGGGAGTCGCGCGGCACAC
>CAZEJZ010000337.1:0-4114 GCA_964512415.1 uncultured Opitutaceae bacterium | reverse complement strand
GCTCGTCGAAGAGATTCAGGCAGCCGTGCTCGTTGTGAAAGACGTACCCTGGGAGATCGCGCGAGAGCTCGCGGAACAACCGTGTCGCCACCTGGCGCGCGCGGATCCCCGTTTCCGACCAGAGCAGACCCGTGGTGATGCCCGCGGCGCGACGACTCGACCCGGCGCCGACCTCGTCCTTGTCGAAGACGATCACCCGCCCGTAGTCCATCCGGGCCAACTGGTACGCGGTGCTCAGTCCGGTCACGCCGGCGCCCACAATCACGGCGGTTCGTTGCGCGGTGCTCATGGCCACCCGTTTGCCGACAACGGTGCCTCGGGTAAAGCGGATCCGGTCACCTCCGGCAGAACCCAGCCGCTCGCAACGGCTTGCCGCTACCCACGAGACCCGCAGGCAGAGCCCACCAGACGGGCCAGGCGGCTACTGGCGCACCTGCATGACCACCTTGCTCAGCCCGAGCTTGCGGCAGGTGTCCCACACCTCGGTGACCTTCTTGAACTGCGTCACCTCATCGGCTCGGACCAGCACCGGCGTGTCCTTGTTCGCCTTCTTGACCTCCTCCAGCAACGGCAGGAGTTGAGCGGCCGTGACCGGACGCCCGTTGAAGGTCAGCGCTCCGTCCTTGTCGACCCCGATCGTGATCTTGCCGGAAAACTCGTTCTTTCCGGCCGTCTCAACCTTCGGAACGCTGATGTTCAGCGTCGACGCCGAGCGAAACTGCATCGTGACGAACGCGAAGAAGATCAGCATCACGAGCACGTCGATCAACGGCAGGAGATTCATCTCCGGCCGCTTGCGGCGTCGCTCATAGATTCCGCTCATGGCAAGGAAAGGGGTGTCGGGTGGAGATCGATCCGCGGAGGGAACCCCGCGGTCAGGACTTGGATACGTCCGGGGCCGTCCGGGCGATGATGCGCTCGAGCAGCACGTCGAGTTGCGCCGCAAACGACTCCACGCGGCGCTGCAGGTAGCCACCGCCGACCAGCGCGGGGATCGCGATGGTGAGGCCGAGTAGCGTGGCCGACAGCGCCAGCGCCACGCCCGAGGTGAACTGCACCGGATCCGGCAGGCCGGTCTCGCCGGAAATCGCCGAGAACACGCGGAGCAGCGACCACACCGTGCCGGTCAGGCCGATCAGCGGCGCCGCCGCGTAGATGATGTCAAGGTAAGGCAGTCCCCGCTCCATGCGATTCAGCTCAAGACGCGCAAACGCCTTCACCGCTCCCGCGTCACCGGGATGCCGCTCGGCAAAGTCGATGATGCGCGCCAGCACGGAGTGCTGTCCGCCCGTGATCGGCTTCCCGCCCACCACGGCATCCACGAGGTCCTGCGGCATGACCGCGGCCTTGCGCAGGGCGTAGGAACGCTCGCCGAGGATGAACACCATCGCCACCGAGCACAGCCCGAGCGGATAGATGAGGAAGTCGGCTCCCTTGAAGATGTCGATGAGGGCGAAGAACATACCGGTGATGCTTTGGAGACGTCCGGGCGGGGAAAAGGTTCAGAAAATCTCTCGGTCCGGCGAAAAAACTCCCGGCCGCAGGAAGGCGGCACGGGGTGATGCGACACGGCCGACACTGCCTAGGCGGCGAGGTACGGGAGCCGGGCCGCCGTGGACTGGATGGCGGCACGGCCCTCGAGCAGTTCGCCGATGGCGTCCCAGCGACCGTTGACCAGCGCATCGCGGTCGGTCTCGCGGAGGGTGGCCTTCACCACCTGTCCGCCGAAGCGGATCTCGCGCGCGTCGAGGTCCAGGGTGACCTCCAACTGCGGGTTCGTGTTCACCGCCTCGGCGATCCGCGCGATGTCCTCACGCTTCGCCACCATGCAGGGAATGCCGAGCGTGGTGCAGTTGCCGAAGAAGATCTCGGCGAAACCCTCCGCCACCACGGCGCGGAAGCCGTACTTCTGGATCGCCTGCGGGGCGTGCTCGCGGGACGAGCCGCAGCCGAAATTCAGCCCGGACAGCAGGATCGTGGCACCCTTGAAGCGCGCCTCATTCAGCGGGTGCGCCTTGTCGGAGCCATCGGCATTCTTGCGGACGTCGTAGAAGAGGAATTCCCCGAGGCCGTCGAAGGTCACGCACTTCATGAAGCGCGCGGGAATGATGCGGTCGGTGTCGATGTCGTTGCCGGGCACGTAGACCGCGCGACCGGAGACGGAGGTGATCTTGGCGAGAGCCATGGCGAGAAAGGTAAGAGGAGAAAAGACGAGGTGAGGGTGAAACGGCGCGTGGCGCCGGAGCGTACGCTCAGCGGCTGGCGACGGCGAAGACTTCGCGGGCATCGGCGACGGTGCCGGTGACCGCAGCCGCCGCGACCATGAGCGGGCTCATGAGGATCGTGCGGCCCGTCGGGGAGCCCTGACGGCCCTTGAAGTTGCGGTTCGACGAGCTCGCGCAGAGCTGGTCGCCCACCAGTTTGTCGGGATTCATCGCCAGGCACATCGAGCAACCCGCCTCGCGCCACTCGAACCCCGCATCGCGAAAGACACGGTCAATGCCGAGTTCGGCGCAGAGGACGCCGACGCCCTGCGACCCGGGCACCGCGATCGCCTTCACGCCGGGGGCGACCTTGCGCCCCTTGAGGAAGCGCGCGACCTCCTGGAAGTCGCTCAGCCGGCCGTTGGTGCAGGAGCCGAGGAAGGCGACATCGATCCGGGTTCCCTTGATCGGGGCGCCCGGTTGCAGCTTCATGTAGGCCAGCGCCTCCTCGACGGAGGTTCGTTCGTCGCCCGTGACCTGCTTGGGATCCGGCACGCTCTCGTTGATCGAAATGCCCTGACCGGGATTGATTCCCCACGTGACCGTCGGCGCGATGTCCGCCGCGTCGATGGTGACCACGTCATCGTACGTGCACCCCGGATCGCTCGCGAAGCTGCGCCAGCGCGCCACCGCGGCATCCCAGTCGGCGCCCTTCGGTGAATAAGGCCGGCCCTTCAGGTAGGCGTAGGTCGTCTCGTCCGGATTGACGTAGCCGGCGCGCGCCCCGCCCTCGATGGACATGTTGCACACCGTCATGCGCTCTTCCATCGTGAAGCGGTCAAAGACCTCGCCGCCGTACTCGTAAGCGTAGCCGGTGCCGCCGTTCACCCCGAGAATGCGGATGATGTGAAGGATGACGTCCTTCGCGTAGACGCCGGGGCGGAGGCGGCCGTTGACGTTGATCCGGCGCACCTTGAGCCGGCCGAGGGCCATCGTCTGGGTCGCAAGCACGTCGCGGATCTGCGTCGTGCCGATGCCGAACGCGATCGCGCCGAAGGCGCCGTGGGTCGACGTGTGGGAGTCGCCGCAGGCGATCGTCGTGCCAGGCTGGGTGATGCCCTGCTCCGGACCGACGATGTGCACGATGCCCTGCTTGCCGGTCGAGCGGTCGAAGAAGGTGATCCCGAACTCGGCGCAGTTGCGGCGGAGCTCCTTGATCATCGCGTCCGCCAACGGATCGGCGAACGGCTCGGCGAACTGGTCGGTCGGGACGATATGGTCGACCGTGGCAAAGGTCCGGTGCGGCATCGCGACCTTGAGCGAAAGGTCACGGAGCATTCCGAAGGCCTGCGGGCTGGTGACCTCGTGGATGAGGTGCGTCCCGATCAGGAGCTGGGTCTGGCCGTTGGCCAGCGTCCGGACCGCATGGGCGTCCCAGACTTTCTGGAAAAGCGATTTCGGCATGGTGGAGGGGATAGAGTGCCCGGGGAGAACCCCGGAGCGAAGGAAAATATAGCAGAAGGTTGTGGTAACAGGAAATACTTGTTTGGCTGCCTGTGATGCCTTTTCAGTATCAGTTCCCCTTCACCCTGCGGCAGCTCGCCTGCTTCCGCGAGGTGGCGCGGCAGCTGCACTTCCGGCGGGCCGCCGAGACGCTCGCGGTGGCCCAGCCGGCGCTGAGCCGGTCCATCGCCCAGCTCGAACAGGCCCTCGGCGCCCGGCTCTTCGTCCGCACCCGGCGGGAGGTGGCCCTCACGCCCGCCGGCGCCGCCCTGCTGCGTCAACTCGAGCCGGTGCTCCGCTCCCTCGGCTCGCTCGCCGACGAGGCCCGGGCGGCCGCCGCCGGCGAACGGGGACTCGTGCGCATCGCCTTCACCGGCCTCGCCATGGCGACGGTCCTTCCCGCCATC
>CAZEJZ010000336.1:0-4118 GCA_964512415.1 uncultured Opitutaceae bacterium | reverse complement strand
GTTTCGGCGAAATGGAAGTGTGGGCGCTCGAAGCTTACGGTGCAGCGCACACGCTGCAGGAACTGCTCACCGTCAAATCCGACGATGTGCAGGGCCGCACCAAGATCTACGAGTCGCTCGTCAAGGGCGACAACACGCTCGTCGCCGGCACGCCGGAGTCGTTCAACGTGCTGATCAAGGAAATCCAGTCCCTCGGTCTCGACATCAAGCTCGCGAAGAGTGATGCGCTCAGCCTCGGCGCTTGAGCCATCCACCCATCGCCCGAACCCGTCCCGCATCCTTTCACGTCAGCGTCCCTCCCATGAGCATTCAACCTGCTGAAACCGCCGCTTCGACCCGCGACGAGGCCCGGTCCGCGCTCGGTCTCGAAGAGAACCTCTTCGACTGCGTCTCCATCACCGTGTCCTCGCCGGAAACCATCCGCGCGTGGTCCAAGGGTGAGGTCAAGAATCCCGAGACCATCAACTATCGTACCTTCAAGCCCGAGCCGGGTGGCCTCTTCTGTCAGAAGATCTTCGGCCCGGTGCGCGACTACGAGTGCGCGTGCGGAAAGTACAAGCGCATCAAGTACAAGGACGTGGTGTGCGATCGCTGCGGCGTCGAGGTCACGATCGCCCGCGTCCGTCGCGAGCGCATGGGCCACATCGAGCTGGCCGTGCCGGTCGCCCACATCTGGTTCCTCAAGAGCATGCCGAGCCGCCTCGGCCTGCTCCTCGATATGACCGCCCGCTCGCTCGAGCGGGTGATCTACTACGAGAACTACATGGTGATCGATCCGGGCAAGACCCCGCTCGAACCCAAGCAGTTGCTGACCGATACCGAGTACCGTCAGGCGCTCGACGAATACGGTGATGATTCCTTCGTCGCCAAGATGGGCGCCGAGGCCGTCCGCGAGGCCCTCAAGGGCATGGACATGGTCGCGACCGTCGCCGAGCTGCAGGAGCAGATGCGCGCAACGCGCTCGAAGCAGATCAAGAAGAAGCTGTCCAAACGCCTGAAGGTCATCCAGGGCTTCATCCACTCGAAGTCCCGTCCTGAGTGGATGGTCCTTGAGGTACTTCCGGTCATCCCGCCGGACCTGCGTCCGCTCGTGCCGCTCGAGGGCGGCCGCTTTGCGACGTCTGACCTCAACGATCTCTACCGCCGCGTCATCAACCGGAACAACCGTCTCCGGAACCTGATGCAGCTGAAGACGCCGGATGTCATCATTCACAACGAAAAGCGCATGCTGCAGGAGGCGGTCGACGCCCTCTTCGACAACGGTCGCCACGGTCGCCCGGTGACGGGAGCCGGCAATCGTCCGCTGAAGTCCCTGTCCGACATGCTCAAGGGCAAGCAGGGCCGCTTCCGCCAGAACCTTCTCGGCAAGCGCGTGGATTACTCGGGACGTTCGGTGATCGTCATCGGTCCGGAGCTGAAGCTCAACCAGTGCGGTCTGCCGAAGAAGATGGCGCTCGTCCTCTTCGAGCCGTTCATCATCCGCCGCCTCAAGGAACTCGGCTTCGTGCACACCGTCCGCGGTGCGCGCAAGATGATCGAGAAGAAGTCCCCCGAGGTGTGGGATATCCTCGAGGAGGTCACGAAGGGTCACCCGGTGCTGCTCAATCGCGCGCCGACGCTGCACCGCCTCTCGATCCAAGCCTTTGAGCCGGTGCTCATCGAGGGCGAGGCCATCCGCGTTCACCCGCTCGTGTGTACCGCGTACAACGCGGACTTCGACGGTGACCAGATGGCTGTCCACGTCCCGCTTTCGCTCGAGGCCGTCATGGAGTGCAAGCTCCTGATGATGTCGACGAACAACATCTTCTCGCCGTCCTCCGGCAAGCCAATCCTCACGCCGTCCCAGGACATCGTGCTCGGCGCCTACTACCTCACGATCGAGCCGCGCAAGAAGCCCGCCAAGGATCAGCGCGTCCCGATGCTCGCCGGCCTCCAGGAGGTGCTGTACGCGAAGGCGGACGGCGCGCTCAAGGTGCACGACTGGGTGGACATCCCGAATCCGGATCACCACCGCACAACCGTGTACGGAAACGCCGAAAAGCGTCTGCTGCGCACCACGGTGGGTCGCGTGATCTTCAATCAGATCTGGCCGGCCGGACTGGGCTTCATCAACTTCCCGGTGCCGAAGGGCAAGCTGGGCGACCTCATTCTCAATACCTACAAGGTCGCCGGCGACGCCGTGACCGTGGAGATGCTCGACCGCCTCAAGGAACTCGGTTTCCAGACCGCCTTCCAGGCCGGCATCTCGATCGGTATCGACGACATGATCATCCCGGAGGACAAGAAGGAGATCGTCTCCGAGTCCCGGAAGAAGATCGCCGAGGTCGAGGGCCAGTTCAACAAGGGTATCATCACCGACGGCGAGCGCTACAACAAGGTGGTCGACATCTGGACCGGAGCGACCGACAAGATCGCGAAGGCGGTGTTCTCGAAGCTCGAGAACAACGAAGGCAAGACCGAGGTGAATCCGGTGTACATCATGATGGACTCCGGTGCGCGCGGTAACAAGCAGCAGGTGCGTCAGCTCTGCGGTACCCGCGGCCTCATGGCCAAGCCGTCCGGCGAGATCATCGAACGCCCGATTCTTTCCTCGTTCCGCGAGGGTCTCACCGTCCTGGAGTACTTCATCTCGACCCACGGCGCCCGCAAGGGTCTGGCCGACACCGCGCTGAAGACCGCCGACGCCGGCTACATGACCCGCAAGCTGTGCGACGTGGCCATGGATGTCATCATCGCCGAGGAGGACTGTGGCTCCCGCGATGGCATCTGGAAGAAGGCCATCTTCGAAGGCGACGACGAGATCGTCGGACTGCGCGAGCGCATCGTCGGCCGCTGCTCCAGCGACGACGTGTTCAATCCGCTCAACCCGAAGGAGTGCCTCGTGGGCTCGGGCGAGCTCATCACCGAGGAGATCTCGACCAAGATCGTCGAGTCCGGCATTGAACGCGTGAAGGTGATGTCGCCGCTGACCTCGATCAGCAAGCTGGGCATCGATGCCAAGAGCTACGGCATCAACCCGGCGACGAACCGCCTCGCGAAGATCGGTGACTCCGTTGGCATCATCGCCGCGCAGTCGATCGGCGAGCCGGGCACGCAGCTGACGATGCGCACCTTCCACATCGGTGGCGTTGCGTCCGGCGGCTTCAAGACCCCGGAAATCCGCGTCCGTTCGAAGGGCACCGTCCGCTACCGCGGCCTGCGTCTCGTGAAGACGGCCGACGGCGGCAACATCGTGCTGAACAAGACCGGCAGCATCCAGATCGTGGATGCGGACGACAAGGAACTCGAGAGCTACAACATCGTCGTCGGCTCCTTCCTCCACGTCGGCGACGGCGGCGCGATCGACAAGGGCGCGGTGCTGGCGCAGTGGGATCCCTACAACGTTCCGGTGCTTTCCGAGAAGGGTGGCACGCTGGTGTTCAAGGACATGATCCCGGGCGTGACCGTGAAGCGCGAACTCGACGAATCGTCGGGCCGCATCGCCACGGTCGTCATCGAACACAAGGAGGATCTCAATCCGCAGATCGAGATCCGGGATGGCTCCAACCAGCCCCTCGCGGCGTACTCCATTCCAGTGGGTGCGCAGATCGTGGTGGGCGAGGGCGACGTGATCGCCCCTGGCGCCCTGCTCGCGAAGACGCCGCGTCAGGCGTCGAAGACCAAGGACATCACCGGCGGTCTCCCCCGCGTCGCCGAGTTGTTTGAGGCCCGTCGTCCGAAGGATGCCGCCGAAATGGCGCGCATCGACGGCATCGTGGGCTTTGAGGGCACCGTCCGCGGCAAGCGCAAGCTCGTCGTCCGCAACGAGGAGACGGCGCAGGAAGAGGAGCACCTCATCCCGACCGGCAAGCACATCATCGTGCAGCCGGGGGATGTGGTCCACAAGGGGCAGCATCTCACCGAAGGCTCAGCCGATCCGCACGAGATCCTTGAGATCCTCGGGCCGAGCGCGCTGTACGACTTCCTGATCTCGCAAGTTCAGGAGGTCTACCGCCTGCAGGGCGTGACGATCAACGACAAGCACATCGAGATCATCATTCGCCAAATGCTCCGGAAGGTTCGTATCACCGATCCCGGTGACTCCGAGTACTTCTGGGGGGAGCAGGTGGACCGCTCCG
>CAZEJZ010000335.1:0-4119 GCA_964512415.1 uncultured Opitutaceae bacterium | reverse complement strand
CTACCGTCTCGACCAGGTTCCCGCGCTGCGCGGGCTGACGGTCGGCGGGGGCCTGACGTGGCGCGAGGGACCGATCAAGCAGTTCGCCGGCTACATCCAGCGCAAGATCGAGGAGAAGGGCGACCCCACGCGCCTCGATCTCTTCGTGGCCCAGCGCCTGAAGATCGCCGGCCGCGAGGTGAAGCTCCAGGCGAACTGGTACAATGCAACCGACGCAAACTACCTCGACCGACGTGGTTACATCGTGCAACCTTCCACGATGACCTTCACCCTCGACACGAAGTGGTGACGCTCGCAACCGTGCACGACGGTCGTCTTCCCGGTCCCCCGGCACTCGGTCGGCTCGCCGGTGCCCCCGCTGTCCGGGCACGCGGGGCTGCGTCGTCACCCATGACCTCACTCTTCGCCGACCGGGCGCCGACGGATTGGATCGCGGGTCCGACGGAGAAGATGACCGGTCCCCGCACCTCCTAGGCTTCATGTCCCGCTCACCCACCGCACCTTCGCCAGCGGAACGTCCGAACATCCTGTTCGTGATGACCGATCAGCAGCGGTTCGACACGATCGCGGCGCTCGGCCACGGACCGGCGCGCACTCCCCATCTCGACCGCTTGGTGGGTCGTGGGATCGCCCTGACCAACGCCTACTCGACCTGCCCGGTGTGTGTTCCAGCGCGCTACGGACTCATGACCGGGTGCGAGCCCTCCCGCACGGGCTGGTTCAGCAACTGGCAGACGCCGCCCAACGTGTCGTCCGCCTGCGGCGACTACCTTCCCAAGGTGCTCGCCACGGCGGGATACCGTACCTTTGGTTTGGGGAAGTTCCACACTGAACCGCGCAACGAGGCGCTCGGTTTCGAGGTCCAGGAGTACTCGGAGGAACTTTGGCCCTCGGAGGCCGAGTTCCTCGCGGATGACTACGTGCGCTGGCTCCGCGCCCGTTCCCGCGACTTCAACCACGTGGAGCAGGTGCACGGTGAGCGCACCGACATGTATTACGTCGCCCAGTGCCGGGCCCAGCCCCAGCACCTCTGCGTCGAGTCGTGGCTGACCGAACGGACGCTGGCCCAGCTCGAGGCGAGGGATCCCCGACCCTACTTCGGTTTCGTCTCGTTCGTTCAACCGCATCCGCCGTTCGCGCCCCCGACTCCCTACAATCGCCTCTTCGATCCGGACGACATGCCGTCGCCAATCCCGGGCGATCCGCACGTCGACGCGGCGGACGACTACCTCGGCTGGATGAATCACGCCGTCTGGGCGGACGACATCAGCCCGGGGCAGGCCCGGCAACTCCGCGCGCGCTACCTCGCGTCCATCACCTTCATCGACGACTGCATCGGTCGCATCCTCGATGCGGTCGAGCGCCGGAGCGACGCTGACAACACGCTGATTTGCTTCTTCTCCGACCACGGCGACCTGCTCGGTGACCACCGAGCGTGGCAGAAGGAGAGTTTCTTCGAGGCGTCCTGCCGCATCCCCTTCCTCGTCAGCTGGCCCCGCCGCTGGCAGGGTGCGCGGCGCTTCGACGGGCTGGCGTCGCTGACCGACTTGTTCGGCCTGGCCACCGCGGCGGCGGGCCACGCGCAACAACGGGACGGTCAGGACCTGCTCGCCGCCCTCGACGGTGTCACCGCCGCGCGGAGTCACCTCTGCGGCGTCTTCGGTTCCCCGGGCACGCCGAAGTTCAAGGCCATGATCCGCGAGGGTGACTGGAAGTACCTCTGGCTGGCGAACGGGGGCCGCGAACTGCTTTTCCACGTCGCATCCAACCCGCGCGAGGACGTGAACCGCATCGCGACCGATCCATCGATCGCCACCGCCCTGCGCAGCCGGTTGATCACGACGCTTTCCGGGCGCGAGTCCACCCGGTCGGCCCTCGACGGTCTCACGCTGCGGGCGTTCCCATTCGCGCCCTTCCCGCGTCAACGCATCAAGCAGTTCGCACGCGGCGTCACCGACTTCGGTCAGGCCGGACCGCTCGGATGACGGCGTCCTCCCCGAGGTCCGAAGAGCCGGCGGCAACGGAGCCGCCGCTCTCCCTCCGAGTCCGGACCGCCTACGGGGCGTCGGCCTTCGGCGAAAACCTCGCGATTAATTCGATCAACCAGCTGGCGAACGCGGTCTTCAATCTGACGCTCGGCGTCCCGCTCGTGCTCGTGGGTCTCGCGCTGTCACTCCCGCGGCTGATCGACGTCTTCCTTGATCCCTTCATTGGGAGTTGGAGCGATCGACTGGTCTCGCGCTGGGGGCGCCGCCGCCCGTTCATCCTCGTCGGCGCCCTGCTCTGCGCCGCCGTTGCAGCACTGATCTGGTACTTCCCGACCGGCCAATCCGTCACGTTCTACTTCCTCTGGCTTTTGGGCGGCTGCGCGTTGATGTCGGTCGCCTACAGCGTGTTGATCGTGCCTTACGGGGCGCTCGGGCTTGAGCTCGTGAGCAGCTACCACGAACGGACCGCGCTCATGGGCACGAAGTCCATTCTCCACAAGATCTCCGGGATCGTGAACCAGTGGTTGCTCAAGTGGGTCCGCGAGGCGGGCGACGGCAACTTGATCACGGGCGGACGCATCTGTGCCCCGATCATCGGCGCAACGATCGCGTTGCTGGGCGTGATCACGGTGTGGAAAGTGCCGGAACGACCGGGCACCCTCCCCGCGAAACCGTCGCCACCGGTCTCACTCCGGGAGAGTTGGACGCTCACCCTCGGGCAGCCGGACTTCCGCCGTCTCGTGCTGGCGCAGGTCTTCATCTACATGAGCTTCCTCGTCATCGATACGACGGGGTTCTACCTGAACGTCTTCTACGTCCACGGAGGCGACATGAGCGCGGGGGCGGCCATGAAGGGCTGGTACGGCATGGCCTTCCAAAGCTGCGGCATCCTCGCCGTCCCGTTCATCGTCCGGCTCTCCCGCCGCATCGGCAAGCGCACGACGTTTCTCTGGTGCGCGCTGAGCATCGCGGTGGGTGGCGTCGCCAAGTGGTTCTGCTACGTCCCCGGTGCGGGTTGGTGGATCGTGCTGCCGTCGGCTCTGATGGGGCCGGGACTCGTCTCGGCGATGGTGCTCGCTCCGTCCATGACGGCGGACCTCTGCGATCTCGACGCCGCCGTCTCCGGCCGCCGCCGTGAGGGAATGTTTAACTCCGTCCTCGCATGGGCGGTGAAGTTTTCGGTCACCGGCTCGATCCTGCTCGCCAACGTGGTGCTTCACCTCGTCGGCTGGAAGACCGAGTTGCTCGCGCAGCAGGCCGAGTCCACCTTCCTCGCGATGCGCGTGTGCTTCGTCGGGGGTACAGTCCTGCTCGCCGTGCTCGCCGCCGCGTGCATCTGGCGCTACACCGTCACACCGGAGGAAGTGGCCGCCGCCCAGAAGCAGGCTCTACCTCCCCGGTGAGCGCCGATTCCGCCCCCCTTGGCTCGCCGCTCGCCTCCTCCGTTGCCCGGCTCCAGCCGCCCCGTCCTACCCGAACACCGCGAACCGCCAGACGTATCCGTCTTGCCCGCTCCGCCCATCAACGCATTCCCCGATTGAGGCTTGCTCCGCCCGTCCGCGCTCTTCTTACCCAAGTCCATGATTCGTCAAGCGTTCGTGATGTCAGTCAATCCCGGTCAAGAGGCGGAGTATGCGCGCCGCCATCAGCCGATCTGGCCCGAGTTGGAGCGCACGCTCAAGGAACACGGTGTGCACTCCTACTCGATCTTTCTCTGTCCCTCATCCCGCCAGCTCTTCGCCTACGTGGAGATCGACAGCGTCGAGCGATGGGGGAAGATCGCGCAGACCGAAGTCTGCCAGCGATGGTGGCGTTCCATGAGTCCCTTGATGCCCAGCGGGCCCGACCACCGACCGATCTCCGAACCGCTGCGCGAGGTCTTCCACCTCGACTAAGGTCAACCGCCCTCCGCCGCCGCCCGCACCGAGAAGCCATCGCTTCACGCCTTCACCGAGCCCCCTCTGGACCGCCACCCCGAATCGATCCCTCCATGAACCCCACGCCGACCTCCTTGACCAGCGGGTTCACGCGACGCGCAGCCGCGACGTCCACGATCGACCTCGGTCCCACGCGCGGCGAGGTCTCTCCGATGATTCGACTGCCTGCGGCGGGCTGGCTCCTCTGCGCCATC
>CAZEJZ010000334.1:0-4121 GCA_964512415.1 uncultured Opitutaceae bacterium | reverse complement strand
CCATCCTCGAACAGGTCGCGCACGTTCAGCTGCACCTTGGCCCGCACGCGATCGTTGTTGAACCGGAACTTGTAGCCGGCCGACAGATCGAAGTAGGCGCGAGCCTTGTCCCAGTAGGGCTTGTTGGTGTCGAGGAAGAGCACGGTGCCGGCGTAGGGTCCCGACGTCTCGGGCGCAGCGGCGCCGAAGCCGATCGACGCCTTGCTCTCCCAGCGGACGGCGCCACCGATGTCGAAGTTCTTCAGGCGACCCGACGTGAACTCGTAGTTGGTCAGGCCGGTGAAGCGCCACTCGCGCATCTGCGAGCGCGGGCGGCCGGCGTTGGTGGCGGCGGCCCAGTAGGGGCCCCACTGGTCGGCGATGAAGCGTGTCTCGGGCGTCCGGGAGTCGTTCGGCGGGATCGTCTGCCACCACGTCGGCCCCTTGCCGTCGCCGGGGACGATGTCGCTGCGCAGGGTGGTCCAGACCGGAATGCGGCTCTGCCACCAGTCGTAGATTTCCGGCGAGACCCGGTCGTCCCGGGCCTGCGTCTTCGAGCCGGTGAACTTCAGGCGCCAGTTGCGCGTCGGATTGTAGGTCGCCTCGATCTCGTAGCCCTTTGAAGACACGTCGGTGGTGCCGACGGTCTGCGGCTGGCTCGGGCCGGAGTAGATCAGGCGGCTGAGCCACTCCTCGCTCACGCCCATGAGCTTGGAGACGGCGGTGAGCATCTGCGCGTCGGTGGGATTGGCGATGCCCTGGGCCGCGAAGCGCCCCCGGGCGATGTTGGTCGCGAAGAAGCGGAACGACGACGTCTGGATGTTGTTGTTGGCGTCCGGGCGGCCCTCCATGTCGAGGTAGCGGTTGCCGAGCGTGCCGACCTCGCTGCCGCGGGAATTGATTTCCTTGGTGTCGAAGCGGTTGATGCGGACGAAGAGCTTGCCGTCGAGTCCGGTGAAGCTCACGCCCCATTCCGTGACGAAGCCCTGGGGATTGGGCACGTTGCCGAGGCCGAGGGCCTGGCGGACGACCTGCGGGGCGAAGCTGTCGGACTTGTTGAAATGGACGCTGAAGTTGCGGGTCACCTTGGCGACCGCGCCGTAGGTCTTGGTATCGCCGTCCTGCTCGACCCAGCCCGGCAGGTTGATGATCACGCCGGAGGGGGAGACGAAGCCCTGGGCGGGCCCGAAGATGTTGGTGTTCGAGAGGTCGGCGAGGCCGGTGGTGGGGTTGACGAACGCGCCGGCGCTGGTGCGGGAGCGTTGGCGGTCGCGGCGGAAGCCCACGGTGGTGACGAAGCGGTCCTGGAAGAAGTAGCTCTGCACGGTGGCGTTGAGCGTGCGCGTCTCCGTCCGCTGGCGGGCGCCCTGGCCGTTGTTGATCTGGTTGGTCACCGTGACCGGCTCGTTGGACCACTGCGCGCTGCGGTTGTTGAACCACGTCAGCGGGTACGTGCCCGTGATGTCGGTGGTCATGCGCGGGCCGTACTCCATGTTCTGGCCCACATTGTCGCCGAGGTAGTAGCGCTGGGCGATGTTTTGGGTGCCGATGCGGTTGGCCGGGTTGATGAAGATGTGGTCGGACGTGACGCGGGCGGCGGAGTTGTAGTTGGTCGAATCGCTGCGGTTGACCTCGCCGTGGAGGCCGACGCGCTGCTGGCCGATCCACGAGAGCCAGCGCGGGAGGTCCCTGGGCGTGAATTGGTAGGCGAGGTCGGCCGTCTGGATGTCGACGGGCTGCACGCGATTGGTCGTGCTCGGGGCCCGGGCCTGGACGTAGGGACGCTTGAAGTACGGGTTCGGGGTGCCATCGAGCTTCTTCTCGTTGACGTCGACGTAGATGACGGACTCGAGGTTATCGATGGCGCCGAATTCACTTCGGCGGAACTCCTGGCGGAAGTGGCCGATCTTGCCGGCGATCAGGTGGGCCGGCGTGTTCAGGAACATCTGCTCGACCTCGACGCTGTAGGTGTTCGCCCTGTCGGCACCGTTGTTCGGCGAGACGGCGTTGTCGCGCTCCCAGTTGTAGATCGACTGGTCGGCGGTGCCCGGGATCAGGTACAGCGGCAGGCCGGTTGCGCCGAGGACATCGCGGAAGCGCATGATGTAGGTGCCGCTCTGCAGGTAGCGGAGGTTGCTGTTGCCGCCGTTGAAGGGGTTCGCCGGGTTGCCGGTGGTCGCGAGGTTGTTGGTCTTCTGCACGGAGAAGAACTGGATCGCGTTGTCGTCGATGTAGACGGCCGGGCTGGAGTAGAAACCGTTGTAGCCGCCGATCAGGCCGATCGGGAGATTGGCGTCGTTGGTGATCACGCCGGACTTGGTGCCATTGGCGTAGGTGATCGTCTGGGTGGTCGGATCCCACGTCGGGCTGCCCGCCGCCTTCCACTCGGTGGTGGTGTCGCGCGGCGTGAGCGAGTTGGGGCGGCGGTACTTGTTGTCGTAGTTTTCCCACGACGCGCGCACCATGGTGTTCTTGAACGGCCGGGCGGTGAGGGTGGCGAACTCGCGGTGGATGCGCTCGGAGGCGGGCTGGCGGGTGAACCCTTTGCTCTCGTTCACGGCGGCCACGCGCACGGCGAGCATGCCATCGAGGAGCGGCTGGTTGAAGTTGATGCTCTTGCGATGCCCGCCGAGGTCGTCGACGCGGAGCATGATGTTCGTCGTCTGGCGACTGAGGTTGGCCTGCGTCGGGACGACGTTGACCGTGCCGGAGGCGGCGCCGAGGCCGAAGAGGTTGGAATTGGGTCCGCGCGAGACCTCGATGGCGGCGACGTTGTAGAGGTCGAACGGAATGCTGTTGTTGCTGGTGAAGTTGCCCCACGCCGTGTTGGCGCCGCCGGCGGACTGGCCGGCGGTGCTCACGCCGCGGATGCGGTTCGACTGCTGCGGGTTGGACTGCACCTGGTCGTTCACGCCGCCGGAGCGGTTGCGGTTGAAGGTGGTGAAGTTGTCCGTGCCCTCGGTGCTCGCCTCGTAGCGGAACACGTCGTTGATATCGAGGACGGCGGTGTCGAGCATCTGCTGGCGCGTGACGACCGTGATGGAGGCGCCGAGGTCCTCGAGCTTGGAGTTGAGGCGGGTGCCGGAGAGCGTATTCAGCGCCTGGTAGCCGCGTTCATCGGAGACGACTTGGAACGGGGACAGTTCGACGACCTCGGCTCCGGGGGCGACGGTGCCCGGGCGGGCGGCGACGGGGGCCTTGGCAGCAGATGCGAGATCCGCTTCGAGCGCCGCCGACTCCAAGGCGTCGAGCCGGCCGTCGCGGTTGCGATCGTAGCGGGCGAGCGTCGCGGAGTCGGGGGCCGAGGACTTGGCCACGGCCTGGCCGCGCATGAGCGGGACCGGAGCGAGCAGGGAGCAGAGCAGGAGCCAGCGCACGCCACGTGCGCCCGGGAAGACAGGACGGGTGTTCATCGGTTTGGTCGGTCCGGGGCGGAGGGAAAAGGGGGTAACCACTTCGGACCGCCAAACCCTACCAACTCGCGCGGAAAACGCCCAGCGATGACCCGTTCAAGAACTATACAAATTCGGTCACGGTACTAGTGCCGAATGTAGCCCGGGCCGTCCAGAATCGTCCGGCGCCAGACGGCCGGGCTGACCTTCATCGCCGCCTTGAACGCCCGCCCGAGATCGCTGGCGCCGGCGTAGCCGCACTTGGCCGCGATTTCCTCGAGCTTGTGCGGGGTCTCGACCATGAAGCGCATGGCGGTCTCGAGTCGCAGCCGAGCGAACGCGCGATTCGGCGTCTCGCCGCGGGTGCCAAGAAAGGCCCGGCGCAGGGTGCTCACGGACACGTGGCAGGCGCCAGCGATGCGGGCGACGGAGGGATTCTCGTCGAGGCGGGCCACGAACCAAGCGACGGCGGCATCGGTCGTCCGGCGCGCCGGGCTCGCCGGCAACGGCTTCACGGCATCGGGCAGCTTGCGCAGGACCAGCAGCGACAGCTCCGCGAGGATGCCTTGGTAGAGGAGGCTGGACAGGTGCGTCGGATTGGAAAATTCGGCCCGAGCCTGCTTCGCCAGCTCAACCAGTCGCCGCCTCTCGCCGGTCTCGATGGGCACGGCGAGTTGGCCCGCCCGGCGGACCGCCGCTTCCAACTGTGGCGGCACCAGCCCGAAGTGAAACGCCGTGATGTACGCCCGG
>CAZEJZ010000333.1:0-4124 GCA_964512415.1 uncultured Opitutaceae bacterium | reverse complement strand
CACGCGTTGACGCAGCACCTCCTCGCCGAGGTCGGAGCGCAGCGCGAGGCTGACGCGGCCGCCGCCGGGAGCATCCCAGTCGATCGAGATCAAGCCGAAGTGATTGTAGTCGAAGCGTGAGCCGATGCGGTGACGATTGATCTCATTGGCGAAGACCACGGCGCGCGGTGACGCCTGCTCCAGCTGTGCGCCGAACGAGGTGGGCGCGGACTGGTTCAGCGCGGACGCGGTCAGGTCGTACAACGGATATCCCGGATCAACGGCGGCTCCCTCCGGCTCGCGCAGCGGATCGAGGCAACTGAGCTCACCTCTGTGGCGATCGCCGGAGAGCAGGATAACCCCGCCGATGCGTTGGTCGTGAATGAACCGCAGCAGACGACTCCTTTCGTGAGGGAAATTGCCCCACTTCTCGAAACGATGGTCGTCGGCCACCACCTGAATTGACGAAACGACGAGACGCACCTCGGCGGGCTGTTGGAGCGTGCGCTCGAACCACGCCCACTGCTCGGCGCCGAGCAGCGTGGTGGCCGAGTCAGCGGAGGGAAGGTACGTCCCTGGACGGCCCTCCACCCACCCCTCGCGGGGAAACTTCCCCTCCTCCAGCGGCGAGCGGAAGAAGCGGGTGTCGAGCAGGATGATCTGCAGCCGCTTGCCCGGCGGACCAAGCACGATGGAACAATAGACGCCGGGCCGCTGCCGACGCGGGCTGTCCTTGGGTTCACCGTAGAAGTCGAAGAAGTGTCTCTGGGCCTCGACCCGACCCGGAAAGTCGGCGCCCATATCATTCATCCCGTAGTCGTGGTCGTCCCACGTCCCCATGATGCGCGCCCGACTCATGAGTCGCTGGTACCCCGGCAACGCTCGCTGCCGCCCGTACAGGTAAGGCAGGCGATCGAGCACGACCCGTGAGCGATCAGCGAGCGTCTTGCCCGCCGGACGAGGGCTGTCAGCGTAAACGGTGTCGCCCAGCCAGAGCCAGACATCCGGATCGGCGTTGACGACCGCGTCCCAAACCGGCGCCGGCTCGGTCGGATCGTTGCAGGACCCGAAGGCGATGCGCTGGATCACCCGACTCGGCTCCGGCGGAAGATCGAAGGCGCGCAGCGCGGAGGCGCTGGCAAAGCACAGTGCGACGACGACCGCTGCGGATAGAGGCAAAGCGCGGAGTGGCAACGACCAGAATCGGGCCTTCATCCGGGCAGCAGAGAGTGGGAAGGCACGGGAATCAACCCGCATCTCCGAGCCTCCGGCGGCGAGCGGTTGGGCCGGCGACGCCGGTGAGACAAACCGTGCGCCTCACGCGGCGGCGGAGGCGAATGCTGAGTCCGCAACTCACCGGAGCCGCCACGCCCCTCGACCCCGGAACCACGAACGACGCCGGCACGGCCACGAAAAACACCCGCCTCCGCAACGTGCGTCTCGACCTCAACGACGCGCAGACCAAAGTGAAAGGACGCTCCCGCCCGAGATCCTCTCGTGCGGAAGAGTGGGTTGGTTCAACGCCTTTTCCCCGCACGATTCCTCTCCATGCGACGCAGTACGCGCACTCTTTCTGCGATCTTCGCTGCACTGGCTCTGACGACACTCCCGATGCACGCCTGGCAGAGCACGCGCGTCGTGCGCGGGGCGGATGGCCACCTTGAGTATCCGGCGGATGCGGAGGGAAACCGCATCCCGGACTTCAGTCATGCCGGGTATCGTGGAGGCGGCGTTGCCCTCCCCTCTGTGCCGACGGTGGCGAGCCTGCCCCATGAGGAAGGCGATCAGACGGCCCGCATCCAGCGTGCGATCGATGACGTGGCCTCGCGGGCGCCCTCACCGGACGGGCATCGCGGGGCGCTGCGGCTCGGGCCCGGTCGGTGGCAGATAGACGGCACGCTGCGACTGACGACCTCGGGGGTGGTGTTGCGGGGTTCCGGTGATGGCGAAGATCCGCAACGCGACACGATCCTCGTGCGGCGGCGCCCGGTTCCCGAGCCACTGGTGCAAGCCGGCCGACGCAACGAATCCTTCCGCTCGGAGAAGCCGCAGTCGCGCGTCGCGGTGGCCACGCCGCGCATCGCGGTCGGCGAGCGCTCCCTCGATGTGGTGGAGCCGGGTCGCTTCCGGGTCGGGCAGGCGGTGATCGTCCATCATCCCTCGACGCCGGCATGGGTCGCCCGGATCGGCGGCGGCGGCATGGTCAAGGAGCGGGCGTGGCGTCCCGGCGAAGTCGATCTCCGCTTCCATCGCTACATCACGGCGATCGAGGGCACGCGCCTGACGCTGGACGCGCCGGTCTTCGATACCCTCGACCGGAGCGTTTCGCCCGTGGCGGTGTATGCCTACGACGACCGCCACCTCGTGCGCGAAGTCGGAGTCGAATCGCTGCGCGCCGAGTCGGCCATCGCCGGAGCCTTCTCCGAGCAGCACCTCAGGGATGCGATCGTCTTCGCGGGCGTGGAAAACGGCTGGATGACGGATTGCACGCTTCGCGGGTTCTGGCACGCGGGCATCCAGTTGGAAGGATCGACCCGTTGCACCATCGCGCGCAGCCGGGCGACCGACCCGCGCGGGCCGGTCACGGGCGGCTACCATTACCACTTCGCCACCTATCACGCGCAGCTCATTCTCTTCCGGGAGTGCTTCGCCTCGGCCGGGCGGCATGCCTTCATCAGCAACGGCGGATCGCTCGACTCGGGCATTGTCGTCGTGGACTCGGTCACGGCGCGCTCGACCACCTCGTCCGAAGGTCATCGCCGCTGGTCGATGGGGTTGCTCTTCGACAATGTGCGGGCCGAGGATCCGAAAGATCCGGACGTGATCCGCTTTTTCAACCGCGGCGACTACGGCACCTCCCACGGCTGGGGCGCGGTACACGCGGTCGCGTGGGCCTGCGATGTCACACCCGAAGGACGCGTTGTGGTTCAGGCCCCTCCGACCGCGCAGAACTACGCGATCGGCTGCCGCGGGCAGGTTCTCGGCAAGGGCCCGTACCCCGGGGCGCCTGGTTTCATCGAAGGCTCCAACCGGCCCGGCCTTGAGCCCCGGTCGCTGTACGACGCACAACTCGCCGATCGACTCAGGGCGGACCGAACGAAATTGCGCGGCGGCACAAAGTGAATACGCAAAGCTCATGACTTCGACCGCCGACGGCTGGCCCTCCGTGGCCGGCCTGCACCACATCACCGCCATCGCGGGGGACCCGAACCGCAGCGTCGCCTTCTACACCCGGCTCCTTGGCCTCCGGCTGGTCAAGAGAACCGTGAATTTCGATGACCCGACGGCGTACCACTTGTACTTCGGCAACGAGACGGGGGCACCGGGGACGCTGCTCACCTTCTTCTATTGGAGAAAGGATCGTTCCGAAGCCCGGGGCCGTGTCGGAGCAGGCGCAGCGGCGGCGCTGACCCTCTCCATTCCCCGCGGCTCGCGTACCTTTTGGCAGGACCGCTTGGCTGCGGCCGGAGTCGCCACCAGGGCGGGCGAGTGCTTTGGCGATCCGCTCCTGAGCTTCTCTGATCCCGACCGGATCCCGATCGAACTCGCCGAGTGCGTGGACGACCGCCGCCCATGGAACGGGACCGACGTCCCGGAGACCCACGCGATCACCGGCCTGCACACCGCGCCGCTCCTCGTCCGGAAGGCGGAGGCCACGGAGACGATGCTGGAGGCGGGATTGGGGATGACGCGCGTTGCATCGGAGCCGGGACGGACCCGGTGGGCCGCAGGCGCGGCGCGGCCCGGAAACTTCGTCGACGTACGCGTCGCCGGGGCGAACACACCCGAGGCCACCGTCGGCATCGGAACCGTGCACCACGTCGCGCTGCGGGCGCCCGACGGCGACGTGCAGGAGCGCCTCCGGAGCCGACTGCAGTCGAGCGGCCACGCGGTGTCGCCGCTGCGTGACCGGCAGTACTTTCGGTCGATCTACTTCCGCGAGCCCGAAGGCGTGCTGGCGGAGATCGCGACCGACGGTCCCGGCTTCGCCGCGGACGAATGCCCCTCGCGTCTGGGCTCGAGCCTCCGCCTGCCCCCGCAGTTTGAGGGGCAGCGCCAGCAGATCATCGCCGCCCTGCCGCCGCTGATCCTGGACGCCTGAACATCCCCGGCGCGGCTCCGTCCGACCCCAACGCGCACCCGCG
>CAZEJZ010000332.1:0-4127 GCA_964512415.1 uncultured Opitutaceae bacterium | reverse complement strand
CGGGCTCGAGCCCGGCGGTGCCGACCACGGCAACCAGCACGATGTCGGCGGTCGGCAGCGTCGCGAGGTCGCGGAGGCCGCCCCGACCGCGGTGCAGCGTCGTTCCGGCGGTGAAGGCGCTTGCGGCGACCGCTGCGTCGGCGGCGGTGCGGTCCTCGATCGCGACCTGCGGGACGCGAAATTCCCGGGCAATGACGGAGAGCTCGGCCCAGTTTCGCTGCGCGGCGATTCCAACCAGTTCCAGCCGGTCCGGGTGGGCGGCGATCACCCGCAGCGCGCTCCGGCCGATCGAGCCCGTGGCGCCAAGGAGCACGACACGCCGGCGGCGGGGAGGGGAGGCGGAAGCGGGGACGTGCACGCGGGACGAAGAGGCGGGGCCGGCGCGCTCAGCGGAGCAGCGCGGCAAACGTGACGTAGGCCAGGGGCGCGGCGAGGATCAGGCTGTCGGACAGATCGAACATCCCGCCGATCCCCGGGATCGTCTTCCCGGAGTCCTTCACGTCGGCGCGGCGCTTGATGATCGACTCGACCAAGTCTGAAACCGCGGCGATCGCGGCGACCGGCACCGCGAACGCCGCCGCCACCGCCGGGGTGAACGACGCCGGCAGCATGTCGCGCCCGAGCCAGGCGACCCCGGCTCCCACCAGCGCGGAGGTCATGAGGCCGCCGAAGAAACCCTCCCACGTCTTCTTCGGACTGATCTGGGGTGCGAAGGGATGGCGCCCGAAGGCCAGCCCGGTAAGCAGGGCCCCGACGTCGCAGAACTTGGAGACGGCGATCAGCCAAAGCGCGAGGATCAGTCCCGTGCGCGGATGGGGCTCGTTGAGCATGAGGATGCGCACGATGAAGTGCAGCATGAACGGCACGTAGAGCAGTCCGAACAGCGTCCAGCCCAGTGTCTCCACGCGATTGTGCGGCTCGCGCTCGCCGAGGATGCGAAGGGCGACCACGATGACGGCGGTGGCGAGCCACGCGGAGGTGTTGAAGCCGGGCTCCAGGTAGAGCGGGCTGACCACGAGCGCGCCGCCCAGGACCATCCCGAGGACATTGAAGGGGGCGACCCCGGTGCGCGCCACCATGGCGTAGAATTCACGCAGGGTGAGGACCGCGATGGCCCCCACGAGCCAGACCGCGCCGGTCACGCCGAAGAAGCGGAGGCAGGCGAGGACGATGGTCCAGAGGGCGAGGGTGCGGGGGGGGCGCGGGAACAGGGGGGGGGGGGGGGGGCTAGGTCGTGGGCGTAAGCTGCTCGCTGGTCTTGCCGAAGCGGCGCTCGCGGCGGGCATACTCGGCGACGGCGGCGGTGAGCTCCGCCTTCCCGAAGTCCGGCCAGAGCACCGGGGTGAACACGAATTCCGCGTACGCGCTTTGCAGCAGGAGGAAGTTGCTGAGCCGCGTCTCGCCGGACGTGCGGATGACGAGGTCGGGGTCGGGCAGGTCGGCCGTCGCGAGGTACCGGCTGAAGGTGTCCCACGAGGTGGTTTCCAGCCGCTCGCGCCCGGCCACGACCGCGGCCGCGTAGGCCCGGGCGGCGTCCGCGACTTCGCTGCGCGCCCCGTAATTGAGCGCGAGCACGAGCGTGTGTTCGGTGAAGCCGGCGGTCGCTGCCACCGCCTCGGCGAGTACCCGCTGCACGGCGGGGGGGAGTTCCTCGGTGCGACCGATCGTCCGCAGGCGGATCCGGTTTTCCACCAGCCGCGCGGTCTCGCGCTGGAGGAACCATTCCAACAGCCCCATCAGCGCGCCGACCTCCTCGGCGGGACGCTTCCAGTTCTCCGCCGAGAAGGCGTAAAGAGTGATCTGCCGGATCCCGAGCTCCCAGGCGGATTCCAGCACCGTGCGCACGGCCTCCACGCCCTTGCGGTGACCCTCGATCCGCGGCAGCCCACGCTGCCGGGCCCAGCGGCCATTGCCGTCCATGATGAAGGCGACGTGACGGGGAACGGGAAAGGCGGCCGGGGCGGACATTCGCGGTTCACGAGTCAGCGGTCGGGCCGGGGGTTTGACAAGGCGGAAGGACGGGATTGGGTGCGGAGTGCGCATCCCCCCCGAGCCGCTTCCGCCCGACGTCCTGCAGCGCCGTCTGGCTGACCTGTCTGGCTGGCGGGTGGGCGAGGGCACGATCGAGCGCTCGTGGGACTTCGCCGACTTCCGCGCGGCGTTCGCCTTCATGACGCGCGTGGCGGCCGAGGCCGAGGCGCTCGATCACCATCCCAACTGGTCAAACGTGTACCGGCACGTGACGATCCGGCTCTCGACCCACGAGGCCGGGAATCGGGTGACGGAGCGGGACGTGGAACTGGCGGCGCGGATCGACCGGCACGCGGCGGCGGTGGCGGCGGAGTAGCGGCGCGGCAGCGACCCGGCGACGCCGCAGTACGTCAGAGCCCCAGCATGAAGTTCATCGTCCGGTCGGGCTCGCCGGGCAGGTACTCGTGGCCGAAGTCCGGGTAGATCACGACGTCCTTCGGAGCCGTGATACGGTTGTACGCCGCGAACTGCGTGCTCGGCAGGCAGATCGTGTCCATCAGACCGCAGAACATCAGCACCTCGGCGCGGATGCGCGGGGCGAGGAACTGGACGTCGATGTAGCCCAGCTTGCGGAAGATCTCGGTTTCGCGCTCGTGGCGCGGATCGAACCAGCGGAAGTAGTCGCGCAACTCCTGGTAGGCGTCCTTGGCCTGGTCCATCTCCCACGTGCGCAGGTAGTCGCTGAGGAACGGGAAGACCGGGGCGGCCCGGCGGATGCGCGGCTCCAGCGCGGCGCACGCGAGGGTGAGGGCGCCGCCCTGCGAGCCACCCATGGCGCCGACCCGCTTCGGATCCACCTCCGGGAGCGCGAGCACGACGCGGGCGAGCTGCGCGGTATCGAGAAAGATGTGACGGAAGAGCAGCTGATGCGGGTTCGGATCATCGAGTCCGCGGATGATGTGGCCCCGGTGGGTGTTGCCCGGCACGGCACCGCGGTCCTCGGAGCGACCGCCCTGGCCGCGGCAGTCGAGCGCGGCCACGCAGAACCCCTGGCTCACATAGGCGAGCTTGCTCGCCCAGTCGCCGCTGTTTCCGGTGTAGCCATGGAACTGCAGTACGGCGGGGCAGTCGCGGGCGCCGGCGGGGCGGAGGTACTTGGCGTAGACGCGGGCGCCGCCGGTGCCGGTGAACCACAGGTCGAAACACTCGACCCCGCGGACGCTGAGGAGTGGATTGGGCCTGAGCTCGGCCTGCGGTGGCGTGGCGTCGAGCTCGCGCAGCGCTGCGTCCCAGTACGCGTCGAAATCATCCGGCCGAGGATTCCGGCCTTGGTACGAGCGCAGTTCGGCGAGGGGCTTGTCGATCAGGGGCATGGGTGCGGAGGGGGATGCGTCCGGGAGCGAACACGATCCCCGCGCGGGGGCGAGCCTGAAGGAGCCGGGCAGGGCCGGCGGCCGAGCACCGGCTACGGCTTGGCCTTGGCGGCGGGGGCGGCCACGCCGGGGTGCTTCTTGAGTTTGTCCAGCTTGGGCTTGATCACCACGCGGCAGTAGCCCGCGTTCGGGTTGTTGCGGAAGTAGTCCTGATGGTACGCCTCCGCCTCATAGAACGTATCGAGGGTCACGATCTCGGTGACGATCCGGTTGCCCCAGCCGGGCTGGGCAGCCGCGCGGGAGGCCTCGGCGGTGGCGCGCTCGTCGGCCGAGGTCGTCAGAATGATCGATCGATACTGCGTGCCGGAGTCGGCGCCCTGCCGGTTCAGTGTGGTGGGATCGTGGACCGCCCAGAAGAAGTCAATCACCGCCCGGTAGGACACCACCGTGGGATCGAACTCGATCCGGATGACCTCGGCGTGGCCCGTATCCCCGGAGGTGACCTCCCGGTAGGTCGGGTTGGCCGTCTGACCGCCGGCGTAGCCGCTGACGACGGACACCACGCCGGGGAGCATTTCGTAGGCGGCCTCGGTGCACCAGAAGCAGCCGCCGCCGAGATAGGCGAAGCGGTGCGGGACGGGGGCGGAAGCGGCGGAGGCGGTGGGGCTCAGCATGGCGAGGAGGACGGCGGTGAAGGCGAGCAGGGAGAAGCGGACGCGGGCGATCATGGGGAAAAGGGGAGGGAGAGTGGCAAAACCGCAAGCGACCGTGTGCCGATCGGAC
>CAZEJZ010000331.1:0-4128 GCA_964512415.1 uncultured Opitutaceae bacterium | reverse complement strand
GGTTGCGCTCGTTGTCGCGGTAGGTGATCGGCAGCGGTGTCACGTCCACGCGCTCACCGATGTCGCGGGAGGCCAGTGCCGGGGCGGCTCCGGGAGCCGGCTTTGCGGCATCCTTCATGGTCAGGTTCGCATTCGGGTAGTAAGCCCGCGGCACGACGCGGAAGGCGAGGCGGGGGTGCTGCAGTTCCTTGCCCTTGGCGAGCAGGGCCTCCGGGATGGCCACGACTTGGTCCCAGTCGGGGTCCGAAGCGTCGATGATGACCAATTCGTTGGAGCGGAAACTCTCCGAGTAGTCCTTCGTCTGACCCTCATCGAGCCGCATCTGGAAGTCCTGCTGGAGCAACCCGGCGAGGAGTTCGCCGACGAGCAGGAGGATGAGACCGGCGTGGGTGAGGAAGATGCCGGACTTCCGCCACGTGAAGCGGAACCGCTGCGTGTGGGCGGCGAGGAGATTCAGGAGCAGCAGCCCGCCAAGGAAGTAGCCGCCCGGAAAGATCGGGACCGGGATGTCGGTGCCGGGGAGCCGGCCGAGGACGAAGAAGGTGCGGAAGAATTCCTCCTGCACGCCCCAGACGCCGAGGCGCACCTGCGCCAGCGTGGCCCAGAAGACCAGGATGATCGACAGCGCGAGCAGCGCGATCGTCAGCTTCAGCGAGACGAAGAAATCGAGGAACGAACGGCGAAGGTCGGACATGTTCAGGGGGCGCGGACGGTCTTCATGTACTCCACGAACGCCGGCTTCTCCGCAGCGACAACGGCATCCGGCCCGGTCAGCTTGAAGAACCACGTCGAACCCGCGAACGGCACGATGGCCCCGAGGATGCGTTGGCCATTCGACCCGAGGATGTCGACCACGGCGATCTCGAGGGAATGGGCGCGGAAACGGTTGATCGATGAAGCCAGCTCGGCGGAGTTGATCGGCCCGAGGCCGACCTGACCGCGCCAGCGGTTCACGTTCGCGAGGTCACCACCGACGTCGCCCGGGAACGCGGTGATTGCGAGTTCGGCCTCGCCGCCGGCGCCCTTGATTGCGTAAGTGCCCTTGCGCATCGCGCTGCCCGCCTTCGGCGTCCAGTTCGCTGGCGCGGTCCATTGCAGTCCCTGCCCCTTGGCCGTGGCGACGGCGGTGTTGGCCATCGCGGCACGATCGGGCGCCGCGACCGTGGCGGCGGAGGCCGGTGCCGGAGCGGTGCTGGCGGCTGGGGCGGCGGCAGGGGCGGTTGCCGGGGCTGCGCTGGCCGGGGGCGTCGCGGCGGCGGCGACCGCTGGTGCCGCCGCTGGGTCCTTCTTGACACGGTAGGTCTCAATCTTCGGGTCGCTGCACCCGGTGCCAATCAGGCAGAGGAGCAGCGCGGTCGAGGCGGGAAGGAGTCGCTTCATCATCGTTCCAAGGCAACGCAGGCTCGGCAAAACTCAACTCTAACCGGACGTTTGCCGGCGTGGCATCGGGGCCTTGTTGATGACTCCTGAGCTTGAGCCCCACCCCGAAAGCGGGGCAGGCTGGGTGCCATGCGTTGCCAGCCCCTCGGAGATTCTGCCCTCTTGGTGGAACTGGCGGCGTCGGCGGACGCGGCTCTGGTCCGCCGAGTGCAGGCGTTAGGCGCGTGGCTGCGGGCGTCGCCGTTGGACGGAGTGCTGGAATGCGTTCCGGCGTTTGTAACTGTGGCGGTGTATTTCGATCCTTTGCGGCTGGCGGGCGACGAGGGACGGCTGCGGCTTGAGGCTTGGATTGCGCGCGGGTGGGGGGAGTGCGAAGCGACGACGCGGCCGGAATCAGCGCGCGAGGTGGAACTGCGGGTGCGTTACGGCGGGGAGGACGGTCCGGATCTGGCCGCCGTGGCGTCGGCCGTCGGCCGAACGGAAGAGGACGTGATTTCCCTCCACGCGGGCGCGACCTACGTGGTGGGCGCGGTCGGGTTCTCGCCCGGATTTCCATACCTGCTCGGTTTGCCGGAGGCGTTGCACCTGCCGCGACGCGCCACGCCGCGTCCCCGCGTCCCGGCCGGCAGCGTGGCGATCGCGGCGGGGCAGGCGGGCGTCTACCCGCAGGCGACCCCGGGCGGGTGGCACCTCATTGGGCGGACGGATGCGGTACTCTTTGCGCACGACCGGACGCCGCCGGCCCTGCTGGCGGTGGGCGATCGGGTGCGCTTCGTACGGGAAGCGGGGAGGTCGTCATGATCGACGTGCTGGAGGCGGGGACATTCACGTCCGTGCAGGATCTGGGGCGGCCGGGATGGGCGGCGCAGGGCGTGCCGCCGGGCGGCGCGGCGGATCCGTTCGCCTTGCGGGTGCTGAACACGCTGCTGGGCAACCCGGAGTCGGCCCCGGGCCTGGAGTGCACGCTGCGCGGGCCGGTCCTGCGTGGCACGGACGAGACCGTGCTCGCGGTCGGCGGGGCGGCGGTGGCGGGGTGGCCGGCGCTGCGCCGGGTCGTGGTGCCGGCGGGGCAGGTGATCGACCTTTCAGCGCTTTCGGGTGGGGCGCGGGCGTACGTCGCGTTCGCGGGCGGACTCGTGGTGCCGCCGATCCTCGGCAGCGCCGCCGCGCTCCCGCGCTCGGGTTGGCCCGGCTTGGCGGGCCGCGCCCTGCAGGCGGGCGATCGGCTGGTGCGCGGTGTGCCGATGGTCGACCCGGGGCGGATGCACTCGGCTCGCGCCTGGAGCGCGGCGCCGACACTGCTGCCAGCGGGCGTTTCGGCGGGAGCGCTGCGGAGCGTGCGCGCCTTGCTGGGGCCACAGGCGGAGTGGTTCGGTGAGGAGCGCTGCGAGGCCTTCTTCGCGACGGAGTTTCAAGTGAGTGCCCGCTCCGACCGGATGGGCGTGCGACTCGAGGGCGTGCCGGTGCGGCCGGCGGCGCCGCGCGAACTCATTTCGGAGGCGGTGGCGTTCGGTTCAGTGCAGGTGCCTCCGGATGGCCAGCCGATCGTGCTGCTCGCTGACCGTCCGACGCTCGGTGGCTACCCGAAGATCGCTCAGGTGATCACGGCGGATCGCGGCACGGTGGCGCAGGCGCGCCCTGGTGACCGCCTCCGTTTCGTGCGCGTGAGCCTCGCGGAGGCACACGCGGCGCTGCGCCGCCAAGAGACGGCGCTGGCGCAACTGCGGCAGGGGGTGGCGCTGGTAATGGGAGAATCATGCTCACCGTCGACTTGAACTGCGATCTCGGAGAGGGTGGCGCCGCGGATGTCGAGCTCATGGCCGGATGCACCTCGGTGAATCTCGCCGCGGGCGGCCATGCGGGCGGAGGGGCGCTGCTGCAGGAGGCGGTGGCGCGCGCCCGGGCGGCGGGCGTGGCGATCGGGGCGCATCCCGGCTACGAGGATCGAACGCACTTCGGACGCGTGGACCTTCCCCTCCCCCCGGGCGAGATCGCCGCGACGGTGCGCTGGCAGATCGAGGCGGTGCGCGCGCTGACGCCGCTCCGCCACGTCAAGCCGCATGGGGCCCTGTACAACCGCGCCGCGCGGGATCCCGAGGCGGCGCGAGCGATCGCGGAGGCGGTGGCGGCGATCGATCCGGCGCTGCTGCTCTACGGACTCGCGGGCGGCGTGCAGGAGGAGGCGGCGCGGGCGTGCGGACTCGCCTTCGTGGCGGAAGGGTTCGCGGACCGTGGGTACGAACCGGACGGGCAACTCACGCCGCGCGGCCGTCCCGGTGCATTGCTGGAGACGGCCGACGCCGCCGTCGCCCAGGCGCTCCGCCTTGTAGGTGACGGCGTGACGCGGAGCGCGGCCCGCGGCGCCCCGCCGGCCCGCGTGGCGACGCTCTGTGTGCATGGCGATGGGACGGCGGCCGCGGCTATTCTCCGGGCGGTGCGCACCGCCTTGATCGAGGCTGGAATTCGCGTGGCGGCACCCGCTCCAAGTGGGGAATGGGATCGCGCGACCGGCGGACGGGCGTCAACCTGAAGGCCTTGATGAAGGCATTGTCCCGCGTCCTGCTCACCGGCTTCGAACCCTTCGGCGGAGAACGGATCAATCCGTCGGCGCTGATCGTCGGGGCTTTGTCGGGTGCGGAGGTCGCCGGAGCCCGGGTGGAGGGACGTATTCTGCCCTGCGTCTTCGGGCGGGCGATTGACGCAGTCATCCGCGCGGTCGAGGAGACCTCACCGTCGGTGGTCCTCGCG
>CAZEJZ010000330.1:0-4131 GCA_964512415.1 uncultured Opitutaceae bacterium | reverse complement strand
GGCGGCTGTGAATCCGGCGTCCTGTGAACCCGGTGCCTTGCATCCGCTGAGCAGCCATTCGGAACCGATGAAGGTGGCGCCGGTGAGCAGGGCGATTTGTCTGATGAGTTCTCTTCTGTCCATATGAAGTGTTTTTAAACTTTTGGTTGAATTTTTTCGGATCAGATGTTTCCCTTCTTCAGTTCCTTCACGGCAAAATCCGCTGCGCGTGCCGTAAGGGCCATGTAGGTCAGCGAAGGGTTCACGCAGGAATTCGACGTCATGCACGCGCCGTCCGTCACAAAGACGTTGGGCGCGGCGTGCACCTGATTCCACTGGTTCAAGACCGACGTCTTGGGATCGCGGCCCATCCGGGCGGTCCCCATCTCGTGGATGCAAAGACCGGGATTGCTGACGTCATCGAACGGGCGCACGTCCTTGAGTCCGGCAGCCTCCAGCATTTCCACGGCGGACTGCTTCATGTCGCGCCGCATCGCGTACTCGTTTTCCTTCCACTCGCAGTGGAACGTGACGGTGGGCAGTCCCCACTTGTCGCGGACCTCGCGGTTCAGGTACAGTCGGTTGGAGTGGTAGGGCAGGCATTCGCCCCACGCACCCATGCCGAAGCGCCACGGCCCCGGAGCGACCATGTCGGCTTTGAACGAGGCCCCGAAACGGCGGAACTCGGCAATGCCGCGACTCCAGTCGGTCCGCGAGGCGCTTCCCTGGTAGCCGAAGCCGCGCAGGTAGTCCTTGCGGGCCGAGGCCTGATCGAGGTTGCGGAAGCGGGGGATATAGATGCCGTTGGCGCGCTGGCCGCGATAATAGCGGTCGGCAAACTGGTCGGAGACGCCCGAGGCCCCCACCTTGAAGTGGTGATCCATCAGGTTGTGGCCGAGCTCCCCGCTGTCGTTGCCGAAGCCGTTCGGGAAACGATCCGAGACCGAGTTCAGGAGGATGAAGGTGGAGGCCACCGTGGACGCGCAGGAGAAGATGATCCGCGCGTAGTACTCGATGACTGCGCCCGTCTCGGCGTCCACGACCCGCACGCCGCGCGCCCGCCCGCGCTCCGGATCATGGATCAATTCGGTCACGATCGAGAAGGGCCGCAGCGTCAGGTTGCCCGTCGCCTCGGCCGCCGGCAGCGTGGATGCGTTGCTGCTGAAGTAGGCCCCATAGGGACAGCCGCGGATGCAGCGATTGCGGTACTGACAGCTGCCGCGCCCGAGGTGCGGCTGGGTGAGATTGGCCGTGCGTCCGATGATCATCGGGCGTCCAGCGAACGCCCGGGCGATCCGATCGCGCACGTCCCGCTCAAGGCAGTTCATCTCCATCGGCGGCAGGAACTGGCCGTCCGGCAACTGCGGCAGACCATCGCGGTTCCCGCTGATCCCGGCGAACCGCTCGACGTAGTCATACCACGGTGCGAGGTCGCGATATCGGATCGGCCAATCCACCGCGACTCCCTCGCGGGCGTTCGCCTCGAAATCCAGCTCGTTGAAGCGGTAGGACTGGCGACCCCAGAGCAGCGAACGTCCGCCGACGTGGTAGCCGCGCATCCAGTCGAAGGGCTTGTCCTCGCTGTACGGATTCTCGAGGTCATTCACGAACCAGTGGGCGGACTGCGGATGCGTCGTGTAGCCGGTGCGCGCCTGCTTGTGCTGCGCCGCCAGTTCCCCCGGCGTCAGCTTGGTGCGTCCGGGAAACTCCCAGCTCTCGGTGAAGGCAGTCGGGTAGTCCCCGTGCTTCACGTCCCGCCCGCGCTCGAGCACGAGGGTCTTGAGCCCGCGCTCGCACAACTCCTTCGCGGCCCACCCGCCGCTGATTCCCGATCCGATGACGATCGCGTCGTACGTATGGCTCTGCGTGGCGGCTCCAAGGATGTTCATGAGGCAGTCGGAGGTTTCGGGGTCAACAAACGCGGATAGAACGATGGCGAGCCGGACCGCGCGGCTTCAAACCCAAAACATGGCCAAGCCGCCACTCCTGGCGGCGGCGCGATCAAAACGTCGACTGCACCTGCGCGAAGGCCTCGCGGGTGGTGGAGAGCAAGCGCCCCACGTCATCGATCGAAAGGCCGTGATCCTTCATGAAGCCCTCCTCCGAGAGCAACAGCGCCTCCAAGCGCGGCTCCGCCGCACCGGTCCCAGGCGCTTCGGACGGCAGGACGCTCGCGGCAAAATGAAGCGCCTCCGCCAGCCAACTCGGCTGCGGCAGGCGCTCCGGATGGTCTTGTCCCGCGATCGCCTGAACCAGATGCTCCACGAACTGCCACTTCGCGAGGAGCAACGCTCCCGCCTGAGAGTGCAGGAATCCCACCGTGTGCTGCTCCCACTCCGCGAAGGTCGCGCCCTCCGTCCGGGGACGCTGATGCTCCAGAGCGAGTCGGTCGATCGCGAGCCGGCCAATGAACCGCAGCAGGCCGGCGGTATAGGCTTCGTCGGGATCGCCGCGTCCCGTCCGTTCCGCCACCTCGTAGAGGAACAGCCCGTGCATGAGACTCTCGGCCCAGAACGCATCGCCCGACATCCCGTACGCGCGCAAATCCGTGCCCGTGAGCATGCGCGCCACCGCCACGTTCAGGAGACGCACGGTCTCGCGGATCCCGATCTTCTGCACGGCATCACCGATCGATCCCACGGGCTCTCCGTTCCGGAAATACGCCGAGTTCGCGCAGCGCAGGATCTCCGCCGCGAGGGAGGGATCCGTCCCGATCAACGCGGCCACGCTCCCGACGTCGGACATCGGATCACGCAGCAGCCGCAGCGCTTTCGCCAGCACCCGGGGAGCAGGGCTGAAGCCCTCGATCCGGGCCAAGGCCTGAAGAAACTGCGCCTGAGTGGGTTTCATGAAGGAGAGGGCTACACGCTTCCGCTCCTATCGGCACGGCGGCGCACGGATCAACCCGCGCCCGACAAACAGCGCAAAAAACCCTTGCCCTCCTCCGCCTCCCACTAGGGCAAGGGCGCGATCCCCAGATCGAACATCCGGGCCGAGTTCTCCATCACCGTCAGCAGGGACGGCACAAAGGTGTCCCAATCCTGGGTCCCGCCGAACTGGCTGTCCCACGAGACAAAGAGCTGCTTGGGGAGGACGTTGGAAGGCTCGATCACGATCCGGATCTCCTTCTCCCAATCGGCGATCTTGACGTAGCTCAGGGCCGCCGGGCGCTCGACGCCGGGCACCACCGCAAACCGATCCAGGAACGTGTCCGCCGTCTGCGGCTCGTCCAGCCGGATGTGGGCCGAGGCGGAGAAGAGCCGCATCGCCCCCTCCGCCGGGACCTCCTGTTGCAGGAGCCTCACGAACACGCTTTGGATGATCTCCCAGTCCGCCGCATTCCGCGCGTTCTTCACCCCGACCCGCACGCGATCCGGGGTGCAGACCAAGAAACCGTTCTCGCCGAAGAAATTCGCCAGAATTTCATAACCGTAGAGCTGATCCCACGCCTTCAGTCGGATCTGATCCGGACGAAGGCGAAACCCGTCGGGATCGCAAAGCCACTCCTGAAAACGACGGGTGTCGGGGTGATCCAGAGGCCGAGGCCGCCGCAGGGGCGAATCGATCTGCAGATTGAACACATGGAACTGGGCCGACGACATCATCCCTCCATACGAACCGAATCCTGCGCGGACCGGAAGTGAGAAATCCCAAACTGCCTACCCGGTGGAGCAGCGGTGGAGCGGCGGTTCTTCCAGCGCCTCGCGGCACCGATCGGCCAGCACCTCCGCAATGGCCGGATCCTCGCCCACCGGCTCGGTCATCGCCACCTCCAAACCAGGGCGCTCCCGCTCGGCCTCGCGGCAGATCACATCAAGGTCCCCTCCCTCGCCCGCATGCCGCCCCGCCCCGAGGAACTGCTGCAGCACCACCACCCGCCCGCTCCCACCGGGCTCCCTCCGGAGCCGCTCCGCCAACAAGGGCCGGTTGAACGCATACTCCGGCCCTTCCCGGCTCTCCATCGAGGATGGCCAAACCGGCTCTCCCAAAAGACGCGAGACCTGCGCCGCCAGATGATCGCGCACGGCCCCCACCGCCGGCTGCGGACTGCCATGGTCCACCAAGACCACCGGTCCCGGACCCCACCCTCGGGCCCGCCGGAGCGCCCGCACGCGCTCCGCCAAGGCTCCCGCCACGCGGTCATCCCCGGGC
>CAZEJZ010000329.1:0-4141 GCA_964512415.1 uncultured Opitutaceae bacterium | reverse complement strand
GTAGGCGGCGACGAGCAGGACCTGGCCCCAGGCCAGCCGCGAACCGTCGTCGGTGAAGATGCGCGGGAAGACGTAGTTGGTCAGCGTCGGGATCCCGAGTCCGGTGGCGGCCGCGTACACCAGTCCGAAGAGGATCGCGGCGGCGAGGTGCAGGTGCACCGGCCGGAGGAGCCTGAGGTACGGACGGAGTCGGCGGAGCGCGCGCATGACCGTGGGGGAGGCGGCGGGCGGACGGGCTCAGTCCTTGCTCGCGCGCACATCAAGCGCGTCGCGCAGGCCGTCACCGAGGAAATTGAGCGAGAAGAGCGTGAGGGAGAAGACCGTGCCCGGGAAGATCAGCAGCCAGGGAAACTCCTCCATCTTTTCGGCCCCGTCCTTGATCAGGACGCCCCATGAGCTCATCGGCGGCTGGACGCCGAGGCCGAGGAAGCTGAGGAAGGCCTCGAGCAGCATGACCCCGGGGATGGTGAGGGTGGTGTAGACGATGATGGGACCGAGGATGTTCGGGAGGATGTGGCGGAAGATGATCCGGCGTCGGCCGAAGCCGAGGGAGCGGGCGGCCTCGATGAATTCCATCCGCTTCACCGCCATCACCTGGCCGCGGACGATGCGGGCCATCGTCAGCCACTCCACGGCGCCGATCGCGACGAAGAGCAGGATGATGTTCCGCCCAAAGAACACCATCAGCAGGATCACGAAGATCGTGAACGGCAGCGAGTACATGATGTCGACCGCGCGCATCATGTACGCGTCGCGCTTGCCGCCGGAGTAGCCGGCGACGGCGCCGTAGACGACGCCGATGGTGAGGGCGACGAACGTGGCGGCGAGGCCGACGCCGAGCGAAACGCGGCCACCGTAGAGCAGGCGCACGAGGAGGTCGCGGCCCAGCGTGTCGGTGCCCAGCCAGTGGGCGGCGCTTGGTGCGGAGGCGCCGAGGTCGAGGTTCTGCTCCTCGTAGCCGTAGGGGCTGAGGAACGGGCCGACGAAGCAGGCGAGGGCGACGAACGCGAGGGTGGCCCCGCCGAAGACGGCGAGGCGGTTCTTGCGCAGGCGCAGCCACGCGTCGTGCCAGAGCGAACTGCCCTCTTCGGCGGCGGCGGCGGGAGCGACGGGGGGCGAGACGGAGGCGGACATGGGGGATGGCCGGGACGGGGGATCAGGCCTCGAGCCGGACCTTCGGGTTCATCCACGCCTGCACCACGTCGGCGGCGAGGTTGAGCGCCATGATGAGCACCGCGTAGAGGATGACGGTGCCGAGCACCAGGGTGTAGTCGCGGTTGAAGGCGCTGTTGACGAATTCGCGGCCGATGCCGGGGATCTGGAAGATGGTCTCGATCACGAAGGAGCCGGTGAGGATGCCGGCGATCGCCGGCCCGAGGAACGACACCACCGGCAGCAGCCCACCCTTCAGCGAGTGCCGCAGCACCACCCGCAGTTCGGACGCACCCTTGGCGCGGGCGGTGCGGATGAAGTCCTGGCTGAGCACCTCCAGCATGCCGCCGCGGGTGAGGCGCGAGATGGGAGCGGCGTAGGCGATGCCGAGGACGAGGCAGGGCAGCACCCGGTCGATGGGCGAGTACCAGCCCGAGGCGTTGAACCAGCCGAGGTGGATGGCGAGGCCGAGGACCAGCAGCGGACCGACCACGAACGTGGGGATGGAGATGCCGACCATGCCGAACGTGGAGCCCACGTAGTCGACCCACGTGTTGCGGCGGACGGCGGCGAGGATGCCGAGCGGCAGGCCGATCAGCAGCGCGACGAGAAGCGAGAGGATGCCCAGTTCCAGCGAGACCGGGAGTTTGTCGGCGAGGATCTCGTTGACGGTGCGGTTCGGGTATTTGAACGACGGCCCGAAGTCACCCTGCGCGAGGCTTCCGAGGTAATCGAGGTACTGCTTCCACAGCGGCTGATCGAGTCCGTAGTGCGCCTCAAGGTTGCGGAGGATTTCCGGCGTGACGGCTTTTTCGGTCGTGAACGGACCGCCCGGCACGAAGCGGAGCATGAAGAACGTGGCGGTGATGATGATGACCAGCGCCAGCAGGGACTGCAGCAGGCGCGACGCGAAGAACCGAAGCATGCGGGGGCGAGACTTCAGCCCTTTCGCGGGGAAGGCAAGGCGGCAGGCGGCGCCCTCCGGGCGGGTCCGGCGCCAACCGGGTGCACGAGGCCCCGGCCGGGCCTAGTCGCGGAGGTAGATGAACTTGTAGTTCGGCGTCTCGACGAGGTTCGGCGGAGCCTGGAGGCGCGGATTGGCGGCGTAGGTGCGCGTGTAGAAGTACAGCGGGATGATGGGCAGTTCATCCATCAGGATCGCGTCCATCCGCGCGAAGAGGGCACGGCGTGCGGCCTCGTCGGCGGTGGCGAGGGACTCCTCCAGCAGGCGGTCGTAGTCGGCGTTGGAGAATCCGGTGTCATTGTTGCCGTCGCCGGTGCGCCACAAATCGAAGAACGTATTCGGATCCACGTAGTCAGCGATCCATCCGGCGCGGGAGAGGTCGTAGTTCAGGGTGTCCTGGGAATCGAGGTAGACCTTCCACTCCTGATTCACGAGGGAGACGTTGATCCCGAGGTTCTGGCGCCACATCTGCTGGAGGGCCTCGGCGATCTTTTTGTGGTTCTGGCTCGTGTTGTAGAGCAGCTCGATCGGGCGCAGGCCCTTGCCGTCGGGGTAGCCCGCCTCGGCCAGAAGGCGGCGGGCCTCCGCGAGGTCGCCGGTGAGGCGCACGGGCGACGTGAAGCTCTCCATCGGCGGGCAGGCGTTGTAGGCGGGCTTCTGGTTCTGGCGGGTGACCTTCTCGACGATGACCTCTCGGTTGATGGCGAGGGCCAGCGCGCGGCGGATGCGTTTGTCGTTCAGCGGCGGCCGGGTCAGGTTGATGCGGAAGAAGTAGATTCCGAGCAGCGAATCGACGCGCAGGCTCTCGGGCTGCTCCCGGCGGTAGACGTCGGTCTTGTCGAGCGGCAGCTCGTTGGTCTTGTCCAGCTGGCCGGTCCGGAACATCCGCTCCTCCGTCTCGATGTTCTCGGTGGCGTAGAAGACGATGCGATCGGTTCGCAGCGCGGCGCGGTCCCAGTAGGTCGGCGACCGGTCGACGATCACGCGCTGCTGCATGGCCCACTCGGTGAGGATGTAGGGCCCGTTGCCGACGAGGTTGCCCGGCTTGGTCCACGCGCTGCCCTTGCGCTCGAGCCCGCCGAACTTCTCGACGGTCGGCAGGTGAACCGGGAACCACGCGTAGTGCTTCATCGACTCGATGAGGAACGACGTGGGGCGCTTGAGCGTGATCTGCAGCGTCCGCGCATCCAGCGCCTTGAAGCCCGTCTTGGAGAAGTCCTGCAGCTTCCCCTCGTGGAATTCGCGTGCGCCGACCACCGGGTAGAGCTTGTTGGCGTACTCGGAGGCGAGCTTCGGGTTGAGGATGCGACGGTAGGAACCGACGAAGTCGGCGGCGGTGACGGGGTCGCCGTTGGACCAGCGGCCGTTGGGCTGGAGGTTGAACGTGTAGACGAGTCCGTCCCCGGAGATGCTCCAGCTGGCTGCGGCTGCGGGGATGGTGCCTTGGCCATTCGGGCCGTAGGCGACGAGGCCCTCGAAGAGGGCGTTGACGATCTTGTTCTCGGGGACGCCGGTGACGATCTGCGGGTCGAGGTCCTGCGGCTCGGTGCCGTTGCCGAGATGGAGCACTTTGGACGGCACGCCGGTGGCGGATCCGGTCGCCGGGGCGGCGGCGTCCCGGGGTTTGCAGCCGGCCATCAGGACGGCGGCCGCGCCGGCGAGAAGAAGGAAGCGTCGGGTCATGTGGAAAGTGAGTGCAGGAATGCCCGAAGGTCCAGCGGACTCAGCGGGTTGGCTCCAGCCAGACGTGCTTGTACGGATGCCGGCCCATGGGATTGGAGTACCAGCCCCGCACCGCCGGGTGGAGGAGGTACACGTGGGTGTAGCGGTACAGGGGAATGAGGGGGGCGTCGTTGAGCAAGAGGGTCTCCGCCTCCCGCAGCTGCGTCGCGCGCTCGGCCGGGCTGGCGGTGCGCTCGGCGCGGTCGAGCCGCGTTTCGTAGGCCGGGCTTTGCCAGCCGGTGTAGTTGTTGCCGCTCGCCGCGCGCCAGACGGCGAGGAAGGTCATCGGATCCGCGTAGTCGC
>CAZEJZ010000328.1:0-4151 GCA_964512415.1 uncultured Opitutaceae bacterium | reverse complement strand
GTGGCCGGTTGGGGGCCGACCGCAGTCTGGGGACTGGGCGCTTCGACTCTAGGGTAAGCCTTGGATTGCTCTGGCGGAGATGCGTGATATGCTGGTGGGGATGTGGTTGCTCGGCATTGACGGGGGCGGAACGCAGACGCGCGCGCTGATTGCGGGTGCGGACGGTCGCGTGCTCGGGATGGGGCGAGCGGGAAGCTCGAACTACCACAGTGTCGGCTTGGAAGCGGCGGTGGCGGCGGTGGCGGAGGCCGTCGCGGCGGCGCGGGCGGCGGCGCATGTGCACGGCCACGCGAAGGCGGCCTTTCTCGGCCTCGCCGGCGTGCGGTCGGCGGCGGATCATCAAGCGTTCCGTGAGCCGCTGGCGGCGCTCGGTCTGACCGATGATGCGTCGGAGCGGCTGGGCCTCGACCATGATCTCCGGATCGCCTTGGCGGGTGGCTGTGCGGAGGGCCCGGGGATCGTGATCATCGCCGGGACCGGCGCGGCGGCGTATGGGCGCGATCCGGCCGGGGCCACGGCCATCGTCGGTGGCTGGGGCTGGTTGCTGGACGACCAAGGCAGCGGAGTCTGGCTGGCGCTGCGCGGCTTGCGCGCGATCATGGAAGCGACGGATGGGCGCGGACCGAAGACCCGGCTGGAGCCGGCGATTTTCGCTGAGCTGAACGTGACCTCGGCGCGGGCGGCGATGCAGTGGACGATGCGGGCGGACACCGCTCGCTCGCAGCTGGCGAGCCTGGCCCCGGTCGTGCTGGCGACGGCGGAGGACGGGGACCGCGTCGCGCAGGAGATCGTGACGGAAGGTGCTCGGCAGTTGGGCCGCCTCGCGCGCGCCCTCGGGGAGTCGCTGGAGTGGCCGGCCGGCGCGGCGATCCCGGTGGTGCCGGCGGGTGGGCTCTTGGAGCGCCGCTCCTATCGCGAGGCGGTGCGGGCGGAGCTGGCGGCGGCGGACGTGCGTTTCGCGCTGCTGGAGGCGCCGGCGCCGGCGGTGGCCGGCGCGGTCTTTCTCGCGGCGGAGCTGGCCGGGGCGCCCTTCAGTGCGGAGGCGCGCCGGCGGCTGGCGACGGAGCTGGCGACTCGCTGATCGCGGCGGTGAGGTCGGCGACGAAGCCGTCCACGACCGCATCCCATGAGAGCGTTTCCGCCCGCGCCCGGGCGGCCGTGCCCAAGGCGTGGCGCAGCACCGCACTGCGGGCGATGCGCTCGGCCTGCGCGATGAACGCGGCCTCGTCACCCGGCGGGCACGTCAGACCCTGCTGACCATCGACGATGAATTCGCGGGCGGCGGCGTAGTCGAAGGCGCCGACGGCGAGACCACTCGCCATGGCCTCGGTGACCACGTTGCCGAACGTCTCGGTGTGGCTCGCGTGCAGGTAGACATCGCCCGACGCATAGTGGCGGGCGAGGTTCACGCCCGTGTAGAAACCGGTGAACACGGCATCCGGCCGCATCCGCTGGTACGTGGAGAGCAGCGGCCCGTCGCCGACGAGCACCAGCAACGCGCGCGGCTGGACCGCCTTGAGCGCGTCGAAGGCGCGGAAGAGCAGCGGGTAGTTCTTCTCGGCGGCGATCCGTCCGACGTGGATCACGACCACGTCGTCCGGCTTCGCGCCCCAGGCGGCGCGCAGCTCCGGATCGCGGCGAGCGGGGGAGAAGAGGGACGTGTCGACCCCGCGGGACAGGAGGCGGAGGTTTTCGTAGCCCTCGGCCTGGAGCGTCTGCTGCAGGTGGCGGGTCGGCACGAAGGTGCGCCGCGTGCGGTTGTGCACCCGGCGCAGCCACGACGCGATCACCGGCTGCAGCCAACCCACGCGGTAGTCGCGGGTGTACTGGTCGAAGTGCGTGTGGAAACTCGACGTCACGGGAATGCCGAGCTCAAGGGCGGCGCCGATCGCCGACGCGCCGAGCGGGCCCTCCGTGGCGACATGCACGAGGTCGGGTCGCCGTTCGCGCCAGAGCCGCCGCAGCCTCCCGCCGGCCGGCAGTCCGATGCGCAACTGCGGGTAACCCGGCATCGGGATGCCCGGCAGCCGGACCTGCTCGCCCGCGAGGCGCCGCGTCACCGAGTAGCGCGGCGACTCGTGCCGCTGCCGCGGGCGAACCACCGTCACCCGGTGCCCCCGCTGGGAAAGGCCGTCGACCAGCCGTCCCAGCGTCATGGCGACACCATTGATTTCCGGCGCGTACGTTTCAGTGACGAGAGCGAGGTGCAAGGAGTTTGCCCGCAGGCGGCGTGACGGTGGCGTGGGCGGGTGAAGGACGGATGGCGGGAGGGTGACGATCGGGCGAAAAGTGGCGGTGGCAGTCCTTCGAAACCGCGACTTCCCGCTTGCCGCTGGCGGGAGGCGCGCCAACCCTCCGGACACTCACGTCCATGCCCAAGCGTACCGACCTCAAGTCCATTCTCATCATCGGCGCCGGTCCCATCGTGATCGGACAGGCCTGCGAGTTCGACTACTCCGGCACGCAGGCGTGCAAGGCGCTGAAGGAGGAGGGCTACCGCGTGATTCTGGTGAACTCGAATCCGGCGACGATCATGACGGATCCGGAGTTCGCGGACGTCACCTACATCGAGCCGCTCACGATCGAGTTTCTGGAGAAGATCATCGCGACCGAACGCCCGTCGGCGCTCCTGCCCACGCTGGGTGGCCAGACCGCGCTGAACCTCTCGATGGAGCTCTTCAAGAAGGGCATCCTGGAAAAGTACGGCGTCGAGATGATCGGCGCGAAGCCGGATGCGATCTCCAAGGGCGAGGACCGGGAGCTGTTCAAGCAGGCGATGATCAAGATTGGTCTCGACGTCGCCCGTTCGCGCACGGTCAAGACCATGGATGAGGCGCGGGCGGCGGCGGAGATGCTTGGGGCGTTTCCCCTGATCATCCGCCCGTCCTTCACGCTCGGCGGGTCCGGCGGCGGCATCGCCTACAACCGCGAGGAGTTTGAGCGCATCTGCGCGAACGGCCTCGACCTCTCGCCGGTGCACGAGGTCCTCGTCGAGGAGTGCCTGCTCGGCTGGAAGGAGTACGAGATGGAGGTGATGCGCGACCACAAGGACCAGTGCGTCGTGATCTGCTCGATCGAGAATTTCGACCCGATGGGCGTGCACACCGGTGACTCGATCACGGTGGCGCCCTCGATGACGCTGACCGACAAGGAGTACCAGGTGATGCGGGACGCCTCGTTCGCGGTGATCCGCGAGATCGGCGTCGAGACCGGCGGCTCCAACATCCAGTTCTCCGTCGATCCCCAGACCGGCCGCATGGTGGTGATCGAGATGAACCCGCGCGTCTCTCGCTCGTCGGCGCTCGCGTCGAAGGCGACGGGCTTCCCGATCGCGAAGATCGCGGCGAAGCTGGCGGTCGGTTACTCGCTCGATGAGCTCCGCAACGACATCACGCGCCTGACTCCGGCTTCGTTCGAGCCGACGATCGACTATGTGGTGACGAAGATCCCGCGGTTCACCTTCGAGAAGTTCCCGGATGCGGATCCCACGCTGACCTCGGCGATGAAGTCGGTGGGCGAGGCGATGGCGATCGGCCGCACCTTCAAGGAGTCGGTGCAGAAGGCGCTGCGCTCGCTGGAAGTCGGCGCGCGCGGCTTCGGCGGCGGCGGCAAGTGGGGTGGCGACGAGCTGCCGGAGCGCTCGGTGATCGTGGCGAAGCTCGCGACGCCGAATGCGGAGCGGATCTTCTTCCTGCGTTACGCCTTCCTCGCCGGCTTCACGGTCGAGGAGATCTTCGAGCTCACCAAGATTGATCCGTGGTTCCTGCACCAGCTGCGGGAAATCTACGAGATGGAGCAGGAGCTGAAGCGCCACCGCCTGCCCTCGGCCCCGGCCGATGCGCGTCCGGCGGCGACGCCGGAGCTGCTCCGCCGGGCGAAGCAGTTCGGCTTTTCCGACGTGCAACTCGCGCACGTGCTCAAGGCCGACTTCGCCGCGGTCCGCGCCGAGCGCAAGCGCCTCGGGATCCAGACCACCTACCGCCTGGTCGACACCTGCGCGGCCGAGTTCGAGGCGTTCACGCCGTACTACTACTCGAGCTATGGCGACGAGAACGAAGTCATGCCGGGCGGCAAGAAGCGGAAGATCATGATCCTTGGCGGCGGCCCGAACCGCATCGGCCAGGGCATCGAGTTCGACTACTGCTGCGTGC
>CAZEJZ010000327.1:0-4160 GCA_964512415.1 uncultured Opitutaceae bacterium | reverse complement strand
ATGGTCACATCCTCTTCCGCTCCGGCCTTCCGCGCACCCGCCTCGACGCTCTTCCAGAACGCGTGAGTGGAGCCCTTCGGCACGACCGCGATCTGGAGTCGCTCGGCGGCGGCGGCCGAGACGGCCGACCCGGCCAAGGCGAGTGCGGAAACCAACGTGGGGAGAAGACGACGGATGAGGCAGCGCATGGGGGTAATCACGGGGGATAAGGAAAGAAGGCGAAGGGGCGCGAATCAATCCTGCAGCTCGACGACGACCTGAATCTCGGTCGTGGCGTTCCGCGGCAGTCCGCAAACCGCCACGGCGGCCCGGGCGTGCCGTCCGGCATCGCCGAACAACGCCACGAACAGATCACTCGCGCCATTGATGACCGCAGGGCTGTCGGCGAAACCGTTGATCGCATTCACGTAGCCGCTGACGAACACGATGCGGCGGATCTTCTCGAGGGAACCGACGGCGGACTTCACGTTGGTCAGCGTCGCAAGGGCGCAGATGCGGGCGGAGTCATACCCGGACTGGGTCGTCTGTTCCCGGCCCACCTGACCGGTGTGGGTGAGCTCGCCATTGTAGGCGCTGATCGTGCCGGCGCAGTACAGCAGATTGCCGGTCCGGACCGTGGGCACGTAGTTGCCGGCGGCCGCCGGCGGATTGGGCAGGGCCAGACCCAGTTCCTTGAGCTTTTCCTCGATGGTCATGACCCCCGGAGACTCGGACCCGACCGGAAGGGAGGCAAAGCGATTCCGCACGAAACCCGGTTGCGCCGTGGCGCCCCACGGCTGAATCTGGACGCGATGAACCTCGCCGCTTGGCAGGACCTCGCCCACCGGGACCCCGCGGAGGCCGCCGCCACCCTCCTCCGGCGTCTGCGCGCCCTGCCCCCCGCTCAGCATCAGGCGATCGTGTCATGGCGCCCCGACACCCGCGAACTCACTGCGGCCTTCGCGCGGCAGACCGCGCGGCCCGGCCCCCTCTCCGGAGTGCCCTACTTCGCCAAGGACCTCTTCCCGGTCCGCGGCGTTCCGATGCACGCCGGCAGCAGCTTCCTGGCGGAGATCAGACCCGCCCCGGACCATGACTCGGCCCTGATCACCGACCTCGCGGGGTGCGGCGCGGTGCTGGCCGGGACCGCCCACCTGCATGAATTCGCGTACGGCCTGACCGGCGACAATCCGCACTGGGGCAACGTGGACATCCCGGGGCGGCCCGGCCGCACGCCCGGCGGCTCCAGCAGCGGCTCCGCCGCACTCGTGGCGGCGGGGGTGGTCCCGCTGGCGCTCGGGACCGACACCGGCGGCTCGGTCCGCGTGCCCGCCGCCTACTGCGGCCTCTACGGATTCCGCACGACGCCACGGTCGCGGTGGATCGCGGACGCCTTTCCCCTCGCCCCCGGCTTCGATACGGCCGGCTGGTTCACCCGGGACGCGGAGGACATGCTCCAGGTGAAGACCGCTCTGCTCGGCACCGCCCGCACCGAGCGCACGCCCCGGGGTGTGCACCTCGGCTTTGACGGCTGGGCCGAGCCCGATCCGGACGTCGCGAAAGCGCTCGAGGCGGCCGCCCCACGTTTCGCGCCCGCAGCGGATGCGGCGACCCGCGACCAACTCATCCGCGGATTTCACGGGTCGATCGAAACGTACGCCACCCTCCAAAGTCTGGAAGCCTACGGCATCCATGCCGACTGGCTCGACCGCTACCGCGAACGCTACGGCAGCGAAGTCTGGCAGCGGCTGGACCGGGGACGACGCTGGACGGAGGAAGAGCGCGACCGGGCGCTCGTCCGGCAGACAGCGATCCGGCTCCTTTGGACCCAGTTTTTCCTGACCTACGATTATCTCGTGCTGCCCGCCACCCCCTTCGCGGCTCCCCTCCCGGAGCAGCGGACCGTCCCCAATCGCCAGCGCATCCTGGCCCTGACCACCCCTGCCAGCGTGGGCGGCCTCCCGGTCCTCACCGTACCCGTTCCCTTGCCGGATGGGCTGTCGACCGGGCTGCAGATCATCGTCAATCATCCCAACAGTCCCGTCATTGACTGGGCCCTGCAGCAGGCCGGCGCGGTGCGACGCTGATCGCCCCGCCGCCGTTCGAGGCGGATTAGGACATTGCCGACGAGCCCGTCTTCCGCGAAGCTCTTCCTCCCGTCGCGCATGCCGTCCTCGCCAACTCCGGCCTCCCCATCACCGACTCCCTCACCCCGCGCTCTGTGGGGCAACGAGGAGTTCACGGCGTTGGTCGAGCGGCTGCAGCACAAAGGAGGCGCGGCGCTCGGCCCAGTCAGCCCAGGGGACCATCCCCTCTATGGCCACACCCTGTTCATCGCGTCCTGCGACTTGGATACGCGCTACGGACCGTTCCGGGCCCATGTGTTTCAGGATCTGATTGACCGGCACTATGTGCTGGCGCTCGCGCACGGCGACATCGCGTCGGCCCGGACCCTCTACACCCGCCTCCATTCCTCCTGCGTATCCAGCGAGACCCTGCGCGGTTGCGATTGCGACTGCGTGGAGCAACTGGACGGCGCCTTCCGCGTCATCGCCGAGAAGGGACACGGCATCATCTTTTACCTGATGCAGGAAGGCCGCGGCGTCGGTTATGTCGGCAAGGCCCGCGACCGGATGCTGGTCCAGGCCTCGCTGGACCAGATCTCGACCTTTGCGGCCTACGCGGCGCTCGGGCTCCGGAAGGATCACCGCAACTACGACAACATCGCGCAGATCTGTCACCTCCTCGGCATCCAGGCCTCGTGGATCGTGCTCACGAACAACCCGGACAAGGTGGAAGCCCTGCGCGAGCAGGGACTGACCGTGGCCGGGACGGAGCCGCTGGAGTTCGAACCCTCGCCCTACAATCTGGCCTACCTGACCTCGAAGGCGGCGGGCGGCCACCGCCTGCGGAGGCCGGCGGCGACGCTCGTTCGGCGGGCCTCCCCGCCGGAGCCGGTGGCCCCGTTCAAGCCCCACGCGCTGCCGGATGCCCAGCGTTTCGTCGCGACGGCGAGCTACTTCCTGCCGGTGCGGCCGGTCGATCACGAAGTGATCGTGCCGGCCGGCGATCTCGAAACCTGGCAGCGGGACGGTTCGCTGGACCGCGCGATGTCCGGACCCCGGCCCCTGGTGCTGGGTCACCGGGGTATTCGCGGGGGTCGGTGCCTCGTCCGCGTCGATCCCGAAGCGCTGGCCCGCCGCCCGCGCGGCGTGGCCAACGAGGCCCTCCTCGCGTCACTGAGCACGCCGTATTGGTTTCGGGTGCACGTCTACTACGACGTCGTTTCGAGTCAGGAATTCGTGGTGCTCACCTACGGCCAGCCGGACGCGAGCGATCACCCGCTCATCTACCTTCACTCGGAGACCCTCTTCGCACGGTTTCCCCTGCGGACGGGCGGACAGCGCGACACCTTCAGCGCGGCGGTGAAGGACATCGTCGCGTATGGGGCGGGAGCAATCCACCTCGTGCACAACACCGGCTCGAGCGGTGGCTTCGGCACGCATGCCTCGGTGACCATGCTCGTGCAATCCGGGCAGGCACCTTCCGAGACGGCGGCGCGGAGCGCGTTGGGGGTGGGCCAGGCATCGGGCGAGGAAAGCGCCGCCCTGCGCCTGCTTCGCCACCATGTGCCAGGCGGTCGCGTGCAGATGCTGTTTCCGGCCGGGGAGACATCCGAGCGGCGGCGGGGCCTTGAGGAGGCCCTGCGGTCGCACGGCTTCACGGTGCAGTCTTGGATTGCCTTGGACGAGTCGCCCGAAGGCGGAAGAACCTCGCCCTCAAGGCCGCCTCAGGCGGCGTCCTGACGCGGCTCGCTCTTCGGATGGCGGCGCAGCCGGGGACGGCGCGTGCCGGCGACGGCGGCGGCGTCGATGATCACCTCGGCGATGTCATCGCGCTGCGGCAGGTCGAACATCACCTCGAGCATGAGATTCTCCATGATCGAGCGCAGAGCGCGGGCGCCGGTCTTGAGACTGATCGCCTTCCGGGCGATCGCCCGAATCGCGTCGGGCGTGAACCGCAGCCGAACGCCGTCCATCGCGAAGAGCTTGGAGTACTGCTTGACGAACGCGTTCTTGGTCCGCTGCAGGATGTGCACGAGATCATCCTCGGAGAGATGATCCAGCACCGACACGATCGGGAGACGACCAATGAACTCGGGGATCATCCCGAAGCGAATG
>CAZEJZ010000326.1:0-4165 GCA_964512415.1 uncultured Opitutaceae bacterium | reverse complement strand
CGGATGGAAGTCGATCTCACGGCAGGGCGGCCGCAGCAATTGCCCCGGTCCCGGAGAGTCCGCGTAGTACGCCGCCATGAACCCGCTGTACGCGTTGCCCAGCTTGCGGTGGATCATCGCGTTGATCACCGCATCCAGCGCGACGTTGAGCGCCGGGTTCATCCGGCGGATCTCCAGCGTGTGGCGGAGGAGCACGTGCAGGAATTCATGCACGAGAAGCGCCTTCACGTGCGACTCGGTGGCGCAGTGCTTCCGCACAAAGTCGAGGTTGATGCGGAGCACCGGGTGCTCTCCCAGTGAGACCGACGCCGTCGGCACGTCTGTCGTGAACTCCGTGCGCGCGATCGTGAGAAAGGCGCGGCAGGCGAGGGCGTTCTCGTCGATGAGTTCGCTGATCAGGGTTTCCACGCCGATGCGATCGATGTTCATGGGGCGTAGTAGCTCCGGGGTTTGACGAGCGCCACGCCCCGCGCGAGGCGGGCTTCGCTCCAGATCACCGGACGATCCGGCGAGAAGAAGCCCGGCGCGCACATCCCGAGGATCACCGCCGCCGTGAGGGCCCGGGTCTCGGTGGTGACCCCCTCACCCAAGGGCCAGAGGAGGTGGTCCCCGTTCCCGTAGAGGATGTCCTGATCCTCGTCACCCGCTCCCTCGATCGTGCGGCAGTGCCAGCCCCCTGCCGGGAGGCGCAGGGAGCGGGCAAACTCCGCCGCCGATTCATGTCCCGACGCCGCGAGGAGGTGTCGCGCGCGCTCCACCCGCGAGGGGAAGCGGTCGATGGCGAATTCGACCTTCAGGCCACTGTAAAACAAGCGAAGCGGGATCACGAAGAGCGATCGTGAGATCACATGCACGCAGTTATTCGGCGGGGGTCCCATGGAGTACGGCCTCCGTCTTGGCCGGCGGCATCGCGGGGGCGCGGCGCTTGCGGCGGGGAGCGGCGCGCGGTGCGGGCGCTGGCAAGGGGGCTGGCGCGGGGGCGCCGACCGCGCGTGGTGTGGGGTCCGGCGTCGGCGATGGCGCCTGAGCATTGGGAGCACTCAGCGCGGAGCGCTGCGGATGCGATGGTGCCTGGACGTCCCCGGCACCGAGCGTGGAGCCCGGCGAGGGTGCTGGCACCGTGGTGTCCGCGGTGCCTGGCAGGGGCGGCGGTTCCGGGGGCGCCGCGGTGTGCGCGCGCTCGATCTCACCGACGGCGTCGAGGCAGGTTTCGAACTGCCCGAGCAAGGTTGTCCAGTCCTCCGGGACTGCTTTCCCGAGCGCGACGAGGCAGTCCAAGTACTGCAGGGCCAGCGCCAGACGCGCCTTGGGCTTCCCCTGCAGCGCCTGCACTGCGGCGTCGTACCCGGGCACGGTGGCGAGGTGCTTCGTGCCGTCTGCGTTGCGCGGTCGCGCGGGGTCACGCCACAGGATTTCCACGCTGAGGGATGCACACAGTTCGAAGACCTGGGCAAGGTCGCTGATGCCGGTCGCCGTCACGCGCCCGGCCCCGTGCTTGATCAGGAAAGGTTGCACCGCCAGCACGAACGCCATGATGCGCGGCGGGGGCTCCGACGCGATCAGCTGCGCGATTGCCACCGTCGCCGTGTCGGGGTCCGGCGCCTCGGTCAAAAGCAGGCGGACTTTCTTCGACAGCTCCGTCTCCATCGCGAACTGGTGCAGCCACTTCTCGGCGCCGACGAGGCCGACGGCGTTCCACGCGACCGCGTGCGCGGCATCGAGGGTTTCGCGGCTCAGCGGCTCGCCGGTCGCGAGCTGCGGCGCGCTGCAACGCGCGACGAGGCGGAAGAGGCGCTCGGCGGGCAGGGTCGACACCGCCAGCGCGGCGAGGAGGTTGCGCGAGAGTTGGCGCGAGCGGCGCGGCGAGAGGCGGACGCCCGCCTTGCCCAGAGCGGTCACGAGGGTCGCGGCGTACCGCAGGACGTGCGCCGGCGGTTCGCGGAGGAGGGCGTCGTACTTCCGTCCCGCGTTCTCGAGGAAGGTCCGGAGCTTTCCGCCATCCCGCGAAATCGCGCCATCCCCGCGCGGATCGGTCACGGCCTGCTGCTCCTCCGGAGCGAGATCGGACCAGTCCGCCACCTTGATCAGGAAGGCGAAGCGGTCCGCGAGCGCCGGGTCGAGGGGTTCGGCGCCGAGGTAGCCGTTCTCCTCGCCGGCGGGGTTCATCGCCGCCCAGCGGTAGCGGAGCTTGTCGAGCGCGAGACCTTGGATGCGGCGCTCGTGCACGATCGAGAAGAAGCGGTTCTGGTGCTCGGGCTTGCAGCGGTTCAACTCGTCGATCAGCACCGACTCCGCCTGCCAGATCGTCGCCGGGGTCGGGAGGTAACGGATGCCCGTGCCGTCCGGGCTCGGGTAGGGGAAGCCGACAAGGTCGTCGAACGCGACGAGGCTGGCGTTGTAGTGGCGGTGCTCGAGGCCGAGCGCCTCCGACAGGGAGTTCAGGAGGAACGTCTTCCCCGTGCCGTGCAGGCCGATGAGGAGGAGCGGGTCGCCGGAGACCAGGGCGGCGAGGACGATCGGTTCAACGGTGTCGTAGCCGTAGACGCCGAGTTGACGCAGGAAATGGGTGCGGTTGCTCATGGCGGGTGGCCTCAGGATTCCCACGGCAGGCCGGGCTTACCGAAGTGCCCGTAGTGGGTGGTCTGCGCGTAGATCGGGCGGAGCAGGTCGAGTTGCTCGATGATCGCCCCCGGGCGGAAGTCGAACTGCGCCGCGTACTGCGCCGCCAGCGCCTCGTCGCCGGTGCCGCGGGTGTCGACGGTGATGGAGACGGGCTGCGCGACACCGATGGCGTACGCGACCTGGATTTCCGCGGTGCGGGCAAGGCCGCGCCGCACGATCTGCCGCGCCACGTAGCGCGCGAAGTACGCCGCCGAGCGGTCGACCTTCGAGGCATCCTTGCCGCTGAATGCGCCGCCACCGTGGCGGGCGTAGCCGCCGTAGGTGTCGACGATGATCTTGCGACCGGTCACGCCGCAGTCTCCCTCGGGTCCGCCGGTGTCGAAGACGCCGGTGGGGTTGATGAAGGTGCGAATTCCGGCGTGGTGCCAGTTGCCGAGAGCGCGGGGCAGGAGGACGCTGCCGATCCATTGCCGGAGTTCCTCCTGGTTTTGTCCGCGCCGGTGCTGGGTCGAGACGACCACATCGGTCACGGCCTGCGGGCTGCCGCCGGGGTAGCGGACGGTGACCTGCGCCTTGGCGTCGGGGCGGAGCCAATCGACCTCGCGGCGGACGCGGGCGGCGGTGAGTTCACGGGTGAGCGCGTGCGCCAGCGCGAGCGGCAACGGCATCAATTCGGGGGTCTCGCGGCAGGCGAAGCCGAACATCAGTCCCTGGTCCCCCGCGCCCTGGTCGCGTCCGTAGCCAATGCCCTGGGCGATGGCGCGGGACTGCTGGCCGATGGCGTGGATGATCTGCACCCGGTCCGCGCTGAACTTTTCCGACGGATCATCGTAGCCGATGCGGCGGATCGTCTCGCGGACAACGTGTTCGATCTCGGCGGGGGAGAGGACCGCCTCGGTCGAGACCTCGCCGGCGACGACCACGAGGCCGTCCTTGCAGAGCGTTTCGATCGCGACCCGCGACTTCGGGTCGCGGGTCAGGTAGGCGTCGAGCAGCGCATCGGAGATTCCATCGGCAACCTTGTCGGGGTGTCCCTCGGAGACGGACTCCGACGTGAAGACGAAATCGCGCGCGCTCATCAGGCGGCCCTCCCTTCGCTTCCGAATAGGCCGAGGGTCGCGTCGGCGGGTTGCCCTTCGACCGGCGGCCGGGTGGCGGGGAGACCGTGGGCCTTGGCTGCGGCACGGAAGTCGAACGCCGCATCGGCGGCCACTGCGGCGTGCAGGTGTAGGTGGGCCAGGACGGCGTCGCGCCGTTCCTTGGCTTGGGCGAGGTCCTTGGTGCCGAGGGAGAAGGCGACGCGGCGGTCGGCCTTCAGCCACGGGGCTTCCCGGACGCTGAAGCGTAGAAACCACGTGCCGTGGTTGAGGAACAAGTGGTGACGATCACCACCGCGGTAGCGCAGGGCCAGTTCGTCCAGCACATCCCGGACCTCGGCGTAGAGCTCCAGCCGGTTGAGGGAGACGCCCCGGTACATCTCGGACAAGAACAGGGGCATGAAGGCCAGCTTGTTCTTGGGCAGGCTGACCGGGCTGTTCTCCAT
>CAZEJZ010000325.1:0-4189 GCA_964512415.1 uncultured Opitutaceae bacterium | reverse complement strand
CACCAGATCAGCCACACGCGGGAAAATCCCGCAAGGTCGCGCAGGGCGAGTTCGAGGTCCCGGCCGGGCAGCAATTCGACCACGTTGGTCTCCGCCTGCGTCTCCTCGGGCTGGTGGCGGGCCGCGAACTTCACCCGCTTGCCGGTGCGGACGAAGCCGATCGGCCGCAGTGTCAGTTCCGCCGGCGCAGGCGCCGTCGGTTCATCCGGCGGGGAAGGGGGCTCGGGAGGATTCGGCACGGTGAGCGGGTTGCTGCTTCCCACGAACCACGGGCAAACGGAAGGGAAATCGTTCCGCCCCTCGCTCCGAGTGCGCTCGCTAGTCGCGCCGCTCCGCGTAGGCGGCCAGCACCTGCGCGATGTCGTCGCCTGCGAGCCAGCGTCCGCGGACCATCACGCCGGCCGGTTCGCGCAGGTGCGCGAGGTCGGCGAGGGGGTTGGCCCGCACGAGCACGAGGTCGGCCCTCGCCCCGGGCGCGATCACGCCGAAGCGGTCCGTTGCCGCGAGGTGCTCGCCCACGGTCCGCGTCGCGGACCGGAGGATGTCATACCGCGACATCCCGGCCGCGAGCATGAGCGGGAATTCCCGGTGGATCGAGAATCCCGGGACGCTGAACTGCTGGGGAGCATCGGTGCCGAAGAGGATGCGGGCGCCGCCGTCCGCGAGTGCCTTGAGAAGGATGAGGCGGTTCTCCGCGATCCGCCGGGCCCGGGCGCGGTCGAACTTCGGGTCGGCCAGTCGGCGTTCGTACGAGGCCCGCCAGCGTTCGATCTCGATCGTCGGCAGGTAGCGGAGTTCGGGGTAGGCGAGCATGCTCGGGAGGTCCGCCGCGCCGATGATCGTTTCCCAGAGGGCCATCGTTGGCACCACCCAGGTGTTCGTCTCGCGCGTGCGCTGCACGATCGCCGCGAGCCGCGCGGGGTCGAGCGGTCCTTGGTCGCCGCCGAGCAATTCAATGTAGCCGTCGAGGTGGTCCACCGTCTCCTGCCGCCGCTCAATCGCGTACTCGAGGCCGACCTCCAAGGGGATGTGCCCGGAGAAGCGGATGCCGAGTCGGTCCGCGGCATTCGCCATCGCGTCGTAGACTTCGCGCTTCACGCCGGGGTGCACTTTGAGGAGATCCCAGCCTTCGCGTTTCTGCTCCTCGACGCGGAGGGTGGCCGCCTGCGGGGAGGCGACGGATGCGCCGCTGAAGCTGGGGCCGGCGAGGAGAAGCGTGGGGCCGAGGAGCCGACCGTCGCGCACTTGCTCGCGGAGTTCCAGCTGTCCGGGCCAGCCGAGCATGCCGCGCACCGTGGTCACGCCGTTCGCGAGAAAGAGGAAGTAGATGCGCTGCACGTACTCCGTGGTCGATCCGACCGGCGGGTTGTGACCATGCATTTCCCCGAGGCCGGGTAGGAGGAATCGACCCGCACCGTCGATCCGCCGCGCGTCCGCCGGGATCGCGAGGTCGGCGACGGGGCCGATCGCGGTGATGCGGTCGCCCTCGATCAACACGGTCTGTCGCATCAGGACGCGCTCGGCGTCCATCGGGACGACGTTCACGTCGACGAACGCGGTTCGCCCCGCCGACGCGGCTGGCTCGCGCGGGAGGAGGCGAAGGACGGGATGGATCGACGCGCCGTCTGCGGCGGACGGTGCGGAAGGAGCCGCAGCGGCGCTGAGGGGACTCAGGACGATCAGGGCAATGGCGAGGGCAAGCGAGCGCATGGTCGTGGGGGTGAGGCGTCGGCCGGGCGACCGGGGCAGGGGCCGCTGGAGCGACAAGGCCGTGTCTAGCACGCACCCGCGCGATGTCGACCATGCTCCGCCACGGGTACGCGCCGTGCCGCCGGCAGAGCCTCCGTGTGACCCGGCGTCGTACTGCGGGCACTGACCTGCACCCGCGCGAGGTTGACCACGCTCCGCTCGGATGAAGCGCCGGGGGACGGCGTTGTGCCCGTGCCCGCGAGGAGTCGGCGCAGTTCCCTCCTGACGGAAGCGCGCCGCCGGATTTCGCCCGCAGCCGAGCGGTGGCGACGGTCAGCCCTCGGTCCGCCCGTGGCCGGCGCGGAGGAGTTCGTTCACCCAGCGGCGGTGCGGGCCGGAAAGGAGGACGGTCTCGAGGGCATCCAGCGCGACCCACACGAGCTCACCGGTGGTCTCCGCATCTGCCGGCGGCGTGGTGGCGATTCCGCGCGAGAGCGTCACGGCATGAATCGTCTCGGTGATGGCGTAGCGGGTGATGCCGCGGCGGCGCGTGGCGAGACAGGGGGCGCCGCGCACGGCATCGCTCCCGAGCGCCACGTGCTCCGCGGCCGGGAGTTCGTGCACGTTCGCGAGTCGCCGCGACGCTGCCGACGTGCGGTGGAGGAGGAGGGCACCGTCGCGCACGCACCACACGCGCGTGATTTCCTTCTTCTCAATCACCTTGGGCGCGAGGCGTGGGTAGGATTCCGGGTCCCCGGCCGCCGCGGCCCGACAGAAGCCGCGCACCGGGCAGGTCAGGCAGAGGGGTTTCTGGCGGTGGCAGACGGTCGCGCCGAGTTCCATCATCGCCTGATTGTGGTCGCCGGGCGCGTCCGGCGTGAGGAGAGCCTCGGCTAGAGGGGTGAAGGCCTTCGCCGCGCTCGCGCTGTCGCGGAACGGCGTCGCGTCCGCGGTCAGGCGCGCGAGGATGCGGACCACGTTCCCATCGACGCATGCGGCCGGCGTGCCGAAGGCGATGCTGGTGATCGCCGCCGAGGTGTACGGTCCGACGCCGGGTAATTCCCGCCAGGCCGCGGCATCGCGCGGAGGCGCGGGCATCGCCGCGATTGCCTGGGCGAGGCGGTGGAGGTTGCGCGCGCGCGAGTAGTAGCCGAGGCCTTCCCAGAGTTTCAGCACCTGCGCCTCCGGTGCGGCGGCCAGCGTTTGGAAGTCCGGCAGCGTCTCCAGCCAGCGCGCGAAGTAGGGGAGCACGGTCTTCACCTGCGTCTGCTGCAGCATGAATTCGCTCACGACCGTCCCGTACACGCTCGGCCGCCGCCGCCACGGGAGGTCACGCTGGTGTCGGCGGTACCAGTCGAGCAGCGCCGCTTGGAAGGCAGCGCGCTGAGTCACGAGGGACGGAGTGGGCGAGGGGGACACGGGAACGGCGCGGACGCGAAAACAGGGAATGGACGGCGAGTGGCGGCGAAGTGGTGGCGAGTGGCGGTGAGTGAGAGCAGAGAGCGACGGTGAACGAGCGTGGGACGACGCGCGGACGGCGATGGGTCAGGGAATGGACGGCGAATCTGAGCGCGGTGCAAGCGGCGAACGAGCGGCGGCGGAGAGGCGCGCGGTCGTGCGGCGAAAGCGGCCGGTCTCGAGGAGGCGCCGAACGCACGGCAAGTGATCGGCGAACGGCGCAGATGAGAACGCAGAAAAGCACCCCGGACAAAAGTCTGGCCTGCATTTTTGACGCGATTTCCGTCCCGATTCCCGGTTTACTGTTCCGCATGGCCAAGAAAAGCAGCTCCGATCTGGGGGGCGAACCCGCTCCCAAGAAGCTGAGCACCTACACGGTGAAGCTGGATGACACCCAGATGGCGAAGCTGCGCGGGATCCTCGCGAGCCGCGGCTGGGCGCCGTTCGAGGTGGAGCATGCGCGCTTTGCGTTCCGCGGCCCGGATTGCAACGTCACCGCCTACTCCAGCGGCAAGGCGGTCATCGCCGGCAAGGGCACCGAGGATTTCGTCACGATGACCCTTGAGCCCGAGGTCACGCTGGCGCCGAAGCTGGGCTACGATACCGTGCTGCACCCGGAGTGGTTCGAGGCGCACGCGGGGCTCGACGAGAGCGGCAAGGGCGACTTTTTCGGCCCGGTGATCGCCGCCACCGTGATCGCCCAGAAGTCCATGATTGAGAAATGGCGCGAGGCCGGCGTGCAGGATTCTAAGCGCATCGCCGAGCGGCAGATCCTGGCCTTCGACGAAATGATCCGCGGCACGCACGGAGTCGTGGTGAAGACGTGCTACTGCAGCATGCCGAAGTACAACGAGCTGATGTCGCGCCCGCGCGCGAATCTCAACCTGCTGCTCGCCTGGCTGCACGGCACCGCCCTCCAGCAGGCCCTCGCCGAGAAGCCAGTGCCGTGGGGGCTGCTCGACCAATTCTCGGAGCAACCGCTGGTGCAGCGCGAACTCGCCCGCAAGGGCGTGAAGAACTTCGAGCTGCGCATGCGGACCAA
>CAZEJZ010000324.1:0-4190 GCA_964512415.1 uncultured Opitutaceae bacterium | reverse complement strand
ACACGATATCGGAGACCATCCAGGCCGTCAAAGCTTGGGACACCGCCGTCGGCAAATGGAAACACTTGATCCCCGTCGTCGGTGTCAACGACACGTGCGACTATATCATCGAAGAAGTCGAGGCAGGAGAGGACGTCAACATCTTCGCGCTAGCTTCGACTCGCCTCTTCGGGCGCAAAATTAACCTCTATAAAAACAGGTACGAGATCGACGTCGTCGGAGTCGTACTTCACGAAATAGGCCATGTGCTCGGCGCTCGACACATGGAAGGTACCCTCATGGCGCCTCAAGCCGACTACGGAAGATACAAATGTCCTGACGCAGCAACTGTCGCCCAAGTCGCACTGGCAAACGCGATCGATCCTTCGTTGTTCTCGTGGTGTTCGCCGGGCTAAATTACTCGCCCATCTTCACGCGCTTCACCAACAACGCACCCATCGCCGACAAAGCATCCCGAAATTCGGGCCGGGCCATCAGAGCTTCCGCGATCAACTCGCCAGCAAAGGAATCATCCTCAAAAGACTCTGGCAACTCAAGTTCCTCGCCATCGGTCACTCCCAACAACTGCAAGGCCTCTTCGGTCACGTCCAAAGAAGCGCCACCTATAGACTCGACGACAAAGTCTATCAACGACGCGGCCATCTCCTCGACCACCTCACGTTCGTTATCTCCGTTCATCATGTTTGTCCCTGGAATACTCTCTATAAATTAGTCATTGATAACTATAACGAATAAATGAGATGTATTTAAAAGTCAACGTCGCTTCGTGAGAATATCGTACGCCGGCACCGTGATGAAGTCTGGCGACTCATCAGTAATCGACGAGATTAATAACTCGACTGCCGCAGCTCGGGGCTCGGCTCCCGCGGCGGCAAGCGCCCCGGCCTCTCCCCTCACAATCGCGATTATCTCGCCGCCACCGATCCACTCTCCGCCATCCAACTGCGCGCCCTTCTCCGCCCAACTCCACAATAAAGCCCTCGAGATCTCGGCCGTCGCAGCGTCCTCCATCTTCCCGTCGATCGCCACACACCCGTTGCCACCCAACCACGCATCGAGATACAACAGCGCGCTCCTCGCAGCCGCCCGCATCCCGGCCCACGTCACCCGACCCGCCACAGGCGCCACCACACGCCCCACATCCAACACAACAGGCCCGGGCACCACACTGCGCTGCTCGACTCGACCCCGCAAATACCGGTCAAAAGCACCCAAGGCGACAGGAACCAAATCAGGATGCGCCACCCACGTGCCGTCGTGACCCAACGCCACCTCTCGCTCCTTGTCGGCCTCGACCGCAGCGAAGGCCAACCTCGTCGCCTCGGGATCCCGTCGATTCGGCACCTGAGCCGCCATGCCTCCGATCGCGTGGCAGCCCCGCCGGTGAGCCACGTTGACGACCCATCGCGCGTATTCGGCCAATCCAGGCGTCGACATCGTGATGGCCTCTCGGTCAGGCAGCATATAATTAGCGTCAGCCACCATCGTCTTCACACAAGAAAAAATATAGTCCCAGCGACCGACGTTCAGGCCCACCAGACGGTCTCGCAAGGCATAGACGATTGGCTCCAACCGTAATAGACCAGGCAGGGTCTCGACGAGGACCGTACATCGAAAGACGTCGAGCGGCAGGCCCAACCTCGCCTCGGTCCACGTCAACACTTGATGCCACCACTCAGCCTCTTCCTCGGTCTCGAGCTTCGGCAGGTAGAGGTACGGACCGCTACCCCGTTTCACCAGTTCGACGGCGTTCCACCAGACAAAAAAACCAAAGTCGACAAGCGCCGCCGGCGCGGGCTTGCCATCGATCTCCAGGTGATGCTCCACCAAGTGTAGCCCCCGAGGCCGATAGTGCAACACCGCCGGTTTGTCGACCAACTGTCGGCCCTCGACGTGCAGGGTCCGCCGGACGGCGGAATGTAGGTTGCGTTGCGTCGCCACGACGTTCGCCCATGTCGGCGACAAGGAATCCTCGGAGTCGACCATGTAGCCCTGCGCGCCGCTATTCAACGCCGTCAACACCATCTTCGCCTCGACACCCGGACCAGTGATCTCGACTCGCCGGTCGACCAACTCGGCCGGTGGCGGACTACATCGCCAGACGGCGCTCTGCACCCGAGGATCGACAGGCATCTGTAACACGGCGCCAAGAGGATCGCCTCGGCGATCCCGCCGAGCGGCCAAGAGCGCCTCGAGGCCGGGTCGAAATCGACGAACGAGCTCGGAGATAAAACCGTGCGACCACGGGTCGACGGGGTTGAACTCACCCGCCATGAGTCGAATCCGCCCGCTCGGCCGCAGTCCGCAGCTTCTTCGCCAGCGCCTTCCAGCCGCCCTTGTCGTAGGTCGACTTGAAACTCCGTCGCCAGGTCTTCACCATCGAGGCTCCCTCGGTCACAACGTCGGCCAGCCGCCAGTCGTTGCCCTCCCGCACGACGAGCCAGTCGACATCGGCCGACTCATCGCCTACCTTGACTACAGACTTCGCGACGTAACTATTACCGTCTCGCATCTCGACGCCCCACTTCACCTCGGCGCCCCGCAATCGCAGCAACTGTCGGCGCAGCGAAGCTCGAGTCAGGTCGACCAATAACCTCTTGAATTCGTCTCGCTCGGCGCCCTTCAGACCCGGTAGGTCCTCGAGGCACTTCGAAGCCAAGGTGCCGTAGGCCGCGATCGAATCGATGACTCCACCCAATTCGACGGCGTCGGACTTGATCGCCGAGACCTTGGCCAACTTGGACCGCAGGACGTCGGTCGCTTCGGATGCCCGGGCGGGCGAGACACAGGTCAAGACGCAGAGAAACGCTAACGAACAAAAGAATTTATTTGTTTGGTGTCGCATGGTGCCATTATAACCCCCGAGGGGTCAACTTTACACAGGTTCTGTGCCACCGGTGGCGGGAGCCGGCGGCTTCATACCGATATACTCCTCGGCGTCTTCGGGCCGCATCGGATCGGTGCCGGGCCCGCCTGCCTCGCCCGGGCTCTTGTACCAATAACTGTGAATGTCGACGCCACGCTCCAGCTCGTAGTCCCGCGCTCCGCCCGAGGTGCCCGTCGTCGGATCGGCGGTGACCCCAGCGCCGGCAGGGCCCTCCATCAACGCCGCTCGGACGAACTGCCTGACGACCGCCTCGGCGAATGCCTCCAACTTATCGACGACAACTTCAGCAGCCGGATCGACACCGGGACCCCACCACTCAGGCTTACGAGTCAGGCCCCGACGCTCGGCGTCAAGCAGGTAGTCCCAGGCTTCGTCCTCGGTCCGAAACTTACCGACGAGGACGCCACCCTTGGCCAGACCGTATCGGTGCGGTCGAGAATCGGCCGGATCGCCGAGATAGACGTGACGCTTCGGAGTCTTTGGCTTCCACGTGGAATAATCCATCGGATCGCCGAGGTGTTTTATTTTGGGAGTTGGCATATCCTTATATAGGTCTCGGTGTCGACCAAGTCGCCATTCTCGTCGTAGGGACAGTGACGACAGCCGCCGTTACAGCAGAATCCTCGCTCGGCCAGGTACTTGGCCGTCCAGACGAAGGCGCCGGTGTCCGGATCCCGGTACCAATCGACGCCTTCGATCAGGTTCTTCATCGCGTCAGGTGCTTGTAGTCGTCGAGCATGTCTTGGACCTCGGCAAGCTCGGCCTCCAAGGCCTCCTGCCGCTCCACCAGCTCCATGACCTTCGGACCGTCCCCTGCCGACAGGGGCTTCACGGCAATGTAACCACCGGCCGCTCGGCGACGAATTTCGGGATCGCCCAGCGCGGCCTTCTTCGCGGCGCCCACTTGCGGCGCCATCACGGCCCCGACGACCCAACTACGGGTGTTTCCACCGTCCGTGGCGACGACGAGGAACGGCAGCATCTTGCCGGGAGCCTCTGAGATGACCTCCGAGATGATTTGACGTAATCGATTAACTTTGATCTTCATGGGGCTTTTCTCACTTCTGCTTCGGTACGAGGTCGTAGTGCTTGTTGAGCCAATCGAGGTCTTCGTAGATGTCGGAGGCCAGGTTGCGGATATCCTCTCGGCGCATCGAGACGAAGTTGACGGCCAAGGTCTGCGACTTCTTTACGAGGTCGTCGAGATTCTGCCCACGTGGAGTGGGGAGTACCTCTTCGGCGAGCGCCGCATGAATAAATCTACGTAATCGGCTGAGTCTAATCTTCATGATCTGTTTGTCTC
>CAZEJZ010000323.1:0-4193 GCA_964512415.1 uncultured Opitutaceae bacterium | reverse complement strand
CCGGTGCCAGCGGGACTCCTTGGTCTGCGCAGGAATCTGCTGCTCCATCTTCGCCGCCCGCGTGCCTTCCTCCTGGGAGTAGCGGAACACCCCGAGCCGCTCGAAGCGCGTCTCGCGGATGAAGTCGCAGAGCACGTCGACGTCCTTCTCGGTCTCACCGGGAAATCCGACGATGAAGGTGGTGCGGATGGCGATGCCGGGAATTCCGGCCCGAATGCGTCGGATGAGGTCGCGAATGTAGGCGCCGCTCGTCTCGCGCTGCATGCGCTCCAGCATGGGCTCGCTGATGTGCTGGAGCGGAATGTCGATGTAGCGCGCGACCTTCGGGCACTCGGCGATGGTCTGGATCAGTTCATCGCTCCAGTGTGCGGGGTGCGTGTAGAGAAGCCGGATCCAGAAATCGCCCTCGATGGCGTTGAGTTCGCGCAGCAGGGTCGTGAGCGCCGTCCCGCGACGGGAGTCGACCGGGGTGCGCGGGTTGGGGCGCTCCTCCCACGTATCCATGCCGAAGAACGTCGTGTCCTGCGAGATCAGGTTGATTTCACGCACGCCCTCGCGGACGAGTTGCCGCGCCTCGGCCACCACGCTCTCGACGGTGCGGCTGCGGTGCCGCCCGCGGATCTGGGGGATGATGCAGAAGGTGCACGGATGGTTGCAGCCCTCGGCAATCTTGATGTACGCGAAATGCGCGGGTGTGAGACGGAAGCGCGGCGTGTCGTAATCCGGGATGTAGGTGGAGCGACCGCTGACGAAGTTCGCCGGCGCCCCCTTCTTGCCACGCTCCTTCTCGTACAGCTGCTCGATGATCGGCGCGACCTGGGTGACCTGGTCGAGCCCGATGAATGCGTCCACCTCGTCACTCAACTCGCCGGAGAGATCCTTCGAGAAACGCTGCGACATGCAGCCGGCCACGATCAGTTTCTGCTCGCGGCGACGCTTCCGCAGCCCGCGGTCCTGATGCACCTGCAGGATGTGACCAATCGACTCCTCCTTCGAGGAGTCGATGAAGGAGCAGGTGTTGACGATCACGACGTCGGCGCGCTCGGCGTCCGGCACCACCGCCATGCCGGCGCGTTGGAGGTGACCGACCATGATCTCGCTATCGACGAGGTTCTTGGCGCAACCGAGGGAGATGAGGCTGACTTTGAGCATGGGAGCGGAGACCGTCAGGGCCGGACTGGCGTCGTAAAAGAAAAACCCCGCGGGAGGGTTCCCGGGGGGTGAGTGGCAGGGAGCGCGACGCGGCAAACCGCGTCGGCGACGTTACTTCTTGGCCTTGTTCGGCTTCTTGGCCGCAGCCTTGCGACGTTTGATGCGCGCGAGGCGGCGCTTCCGTTTGATGACCTTGTTGTATTGTTTGCCCATAGGAGAAAGGAGTTTCGGAAAGGCTAAGCGTCGCCCGGGCCGCCGGGAGAGTCAAGCACGGGAGCCGTGAGGGAGGGGTCGAGCTCGCCGGCGACGACGGCGCCCGCTTCCCGGGTCCAACGGTACACCAAGGGACCGCGCGCGCGCTCAAGCTGCTTGACCAGGGGCGCGAGGGTCCGCCGCGGGAGGGTGAGAGTGGAGGCCCCGGAAGACTCACAGCTCAGGACCCGCGCGTAGGGTTTGAAGGTCTCGGGTCGGCCGATGATACGGGCGAGTCCCCTGACATCGGGCGATCGCGGAGAACGGTCGAACACGAGGCAGGCGTAGGGAAGGCTGCGCAGATCGACGCCGGCGCGCTGGGCGAAGCGCACCCAGTTGCGATCGGCGTGCACGCCGGCCGGCGGCACGGCGAATTGATGGCACCAGTCGCCTTCGCGGTCGGCCGCGAGTAGCCCGCAGGAAGCGTGGTGGGTGCAGGGGGCGATGACGCGGGCGCCGCCGGCAACGAGGCGATCGCGCCACGCCTGCACGGTGCGGCTGACTGCGTGCGTGCCCGGCTCGACCCACACGACGCGCGGCGCGCGGGTGAAGAGAGCCTCCAGTCGCGCCTGATCGTCGGTGGAGAGTTCGTTGATCACGTGGCTGACCACAACGAGATCCGGCGTGGCGGATGGGTCGGCGACCGAGACGCGAAGCCCCGGGAAAGCCTGCGCTGCGCGGGTCCGGGCGAACTCCAGCGCGACCGACGAGTGGTCCCAAAGCTCGAGGTGCGCGACGCGTTCCGCGCCCAGATGCGCGACGACCCGCCGACCGGCCATGCCGCTGCCGCAGCCCCAGTCCAACACGCGCCACGGGCGCCCGGCGACCTGAGGCCAGCCGCGTCGCCGGAGTTCGCCCAGCAGGGCATCCCACTTCCAACCGATCCGCTCGCCGTAGGTGAGGTCATAGGCTGCGAGGTCGCCCGCTGACTTCCAGTAGGGTTCGTCCGACACGTCGCCGGCGAGGAAGCGGGCCCGCAGCCGGTCCAGGCTGGCCCAGTCGAGTGATTCCCAGTTCATGGTGCGGAAGCCTCCGCGAGGCCGACGCCGAGGTGTCGCGCGAGGGCCTGCTCGCGGATGCCATAGAAGGCGGCAAGGTTTCGCACTGCGGTGAGGCGCTTCGGATCGCCCGCGGGGTGGGCGCGGACCGCGGCGATCATGACGTTTTTCGGTGTGTGCTCGGTCGACACGAACTCAAACACCTTCGTCCGGTAGCCCGCCCATTCGAGCAGCAAGGCGCGCAGGGCGTCGGTGACGAACTCCGCTTCGCGTTCCCGGAAGATGCCGTGCCCGAGCGCCGGCGCGAGCACGTCGGGTGGAATGAGTTGTGGTCGCAGTTCGCGGTGACAGCAGGGTGAAACGATGATCAGGCGTGCGTCGGCCGCGATGCCGCGCGCGACGGCGTCATCGGTCGCGGTGTTGCAGGCATGGAGCGCGATCAGCACGGCGGGTGCCGGCTCCAGCGGCGTGTCGTTGATCTGCCCCGCGACGAAACGCAGCGTGCCGAGACCGGCCCGGCCGGCCAGTTCCGTGGCGTTCGCCGCCAGATCTGGACGGGCCTCGACACCGGTGACGATCGCCCGCGCGCCCAAGAAAGCGCTCGCCGCGAAGGTGAGGTAGCCCTTTCCGCAGCCCATGTCCACGAGATGAAACGGGGGCGCCGCACTCCCGCCGGAGCGGTCGTTCATCAAACCTGCGTCTGTGAGCAGGTGCTGCAACGTCTCCGCGAACCGTTCGATCTGCCGGAGTTTCGGCGCCATGCCCTCGCGGGGACGTCCGTCCTCGCGGGTCACTCCTAGTTCGCGGAGCCAAGGCGCGTCGGTGGGGATGAGCCGTGACTTGGTGCGGTCATGCGGGGCGGGGACGGGCGGGGGAACATCGACCACGGCCTTCACCCGCAGGCGTCCCGATCCATCCGGTGCGAGTTCGAGTTGCGCGGTCTGAGTCGGCGTGAAGAGGTGCGCGTCGAGGAAGTCGCGCCCCAGCAGGGACTGGATGACCTCCTGCGCCGCTTCCGGACGATGGTTGCGCGTCAGATCGCGCGCGGTGTGTCGCGAGACGAACGACAGGTGCGGACCATCGCGCAGGACAACGGGACGCACGAAGACGTTGCGCAAGGTGGGATCGGGCGCTCCCGGGGCGGGCTTGCCCAAGGTGAGTTTCACGAGGGTGCCCTCCCGCAATGCGGTCTCGACAAGGCTGAGGAAGCGGGCGCGGGCGGTGAGGGCGGACACGGGGTCGAGCATGCGGGACGGGGAAGGCCGGTAAATCCCGAAGTGCCCGTCGCGGACTTGCGGAACGCAAGCGGCTGTCCACCGTGGGTCCATGGCGTTGCTGTTCCGCTTCCTGCTGTGGGTCACGATCGGAGGATCTCTCGCTGGCTCGTCGCTCGTGGCTGCGGACGTGCGGAGGATTCTGTTCGTTGCCGGTCCGCCCAGCCACGGTCCTGGTCTGCACGAGTTTCCGCGCGCCTGCGACGTGCTGGCGGAGGCTTTGAATCGCAGCGGTCTTCCCGTGCGCGCCGAGGTCTCGCGCGGCTGGCCGGCGGACGCGGTAGCCTTGCGGACAGCCGACGTGCTGGTCATCTACTCCGACGGACTCGGGGATCACATCGCGCGCGGCCAGGCGGCAGCGCTGGCCGAACGCACGGCGGCGGGCCGCGGCCTCGTGGTCCTGCACTTTGCGCTGGAGCCGTCGCCGGATGAGCCGGACCTGCGCGCGGCGCTGATGAACGGCGTTGGCGGCGTCTTCGAAGCGGGTTGGTCGGTCAATCCGAGCTGGCGGGTGATT
>CAZEJZ010000322.1:0-4198 GCA_964512415.1 uncultured Opitutaceae bacterium | reverse complement strand
GCATCGGCGACGCCGGCTGGCGTCGCCGCAAGGTGCTTGAACTCCTCGACAAGGTCGGCCTGCCGGCGGGCGCCGCGGACCGTTACCCCTTCGAGTTCTCGGGCGGCCAGCGGCAGCGCATCGGCATCGCCCGGGCGATCGCGCTCGAGCCGCGCCTGATCATCTGCGACGAGCCGGTCTCCGCGCTCGACGTCTCCATCCAAAGCCAAGTCCTTAACCTTCTCCTCGATCTGCAGCGGGAGATGGGACTCAGCTACCTGTTCATCGCGCACAATCTCGCGGTCGTGAAACATGTCTCCGACCGCGTCGCGATCATGTACCTCGGGCGGATCGTCGAATTCGCGGACGCCGACGACGTCTATCGGGACCCGCGACATCCCTACACGCGGGCCCTGATCTCCGCCATCCCCGAGCCGGACCCGAAGCGCGTGCGCGAGCGAATCGTGCTTTCTGGCGACGTTCCGTCGCCGATCAATCCGCCGAGCGGTTGCCCGTTCCATACGCGCTGCCCGCATGCCACCGATCGATGCCGCACCGAACCCCCCGCACTGCGCGAGGTTCCCGGACGCACCGGTCACACCGTCGCGTGCCACTACGACTTGGTCTGAGAACGCCTGCCATCCGCTCCCCCCTCATGCGCCACTGCATCTACCCCGGCACGTTCGATCCGATCACCTACGGTCACCTCGACGTGCTCCGCCGGGCCGCCCGCCTTTTCCACCGGGTGACCGTCGCCGTGGCGGTCAATCCCGGCAAGGGGCCCGTGTTCAGCGTCGACGAACGAATCGCGATGATCCAGCCCCACCTCGCGGAGTGGCCCAATGTCGCCATTACGTCCTTCGGCGGATTGCTGATGGAGTTTGCCCGCGAGCAGAAGGCGGACGCCATCATCCGCGGGCTCCGGGCGCTCTCGGACTTCGAGTTCGAGTTCAACATGGCCCTGATGAATCGCCATCTTGAGCCGACCATCGAGACCCTGTTCGTGATGCCCAACGAGCAGTTCAGCTACTGCAGCTCCACGCTCGTGAAGCAGGTCGCGCGGTACGGCGGCGACGTGAATCACTTCGTGCCGCCGAACGTGGCCGCCGCCCTGCGCCGCGCGTTCACCACACCCGCACCGAAGGCCTAGGAATCCGGTGCGACCGGCTCTCTAGTCACCCGTGGGGGCGTGGCCGACCGCGGGGCCGTAAAGCAGCGCGTTCATGAGCACCTTGGTGCTCGCATGCCACACGAGGCGGAGGCCTGGCTCCTGGGACATGAGCACCACGCGCCCGTCGCCGATCGGCTCCTCGATCACCGCCGCCGTGCCACGGATCAGGGGCTCGGTGTTGTCCTTCCAGACGAACCCGGCCAAGCGGACCGGCTGGTCCGGCTGAGCAGGAAAGCGAAGGACGTTCGTTCCCGAGGTGCTGGCCTGCAGGAAAAGGTCACCCTCGACCAGCACGGGTAGGGTCGGGCTCTCGATGCCGAAGGTCAGAAAGTGAAACCGGTCGACCTCCGTTCGTAGAATCGCCCCGGGCACCGCAAGTGGTTTTCGCGGCATTTCGGGCTCCGCCTTCCGGGCAGATTCGCCGACCGAAGAAGCGGCCTTGAGCACAGGCGTTGCAGCCGTCTCTGCGGCACTTCCAGCCGGGGCAGCGGACGGGGCCGAAGCGTCGCGGGGTTCATCCGCTCCCACCACCTTCGCCGTCGTCAGCTCAGCATCCGAGGTGATCAAGAAGCGGGCCGCACCGCCGACCGCGACGAGGGTTCCTCCGCGCTCGATCCATGCCCTGAGTCGAGCCAGCCCATCGTCGCCCAACCTGCTCCGGTAGGCCGACGCCGAACCGTGCGGGAGAACCACGGCATGGAAGTCCTCGAGGGGCATCTCGGAAAGGGTGTCGGCCGAGACCGGCACGACGTCGAAGCCGTATACGTCCTCAATCACCGCCCGCAGCGAGCCATAACTGCTCGGCTGGGTCGGCTCCCCCGCAAGCAGCACGATCTGCGGCCGCTTGAGCGCGACCACGGAGCCGGATCCGATTCCCGTGATGCCCTCATCGATGTAGGCCGTGTTCACCGGCGCCACCGACACCCCCGCCTGCCGCGCAAGCGCGGCGATGCGCTCGTGCAGCAGGGCCGGATTTCGCTCAATGCGGACGACAAAGGTCCCGCGCGGCCACGTCCGGTTGGCTGCCCGCAACGGACGGATCGCCGCGCCGACTCGAAATCCCTCCGCCAGCAGCGAGAAGGCCAGACGATACCCCGCCTCGCTCTCGGGGGAGAACACATACGCCGAGGATGCGACCGCCGGAGCCGGCGGGCGCTCGGCCGTCCACGGTGCCGCGACCGGCGCGGCCTTCGCCGCGACGTCGTCCGTCCAATACGCCTCCACGCCGAAGGCGAGCGGCAGCGACCACGCCGTGAAGTCGTAGAAGTCGTACTCCGCCTTCGATGCCTTTTCGCCGCGCCCTTCGTTGCGGCGCCGCTTCTCCTCCTGACGCTCCAGAAAGCTCGTATCCTGCGCGGAGTCGCGCTCGAGCAACGCCCGCGCCACCCGACCCCGGGGTTGGGCCAGGTCCACTGTGAGGGTGCCCGCTGGGAACGTGCGCAACGGTTCCACCACGCCATCGTAGGCGTGCACGTCTTTGATCTCAGCGGGCGCGGCCAACCGGCCGATCTCGACGCCGTTTCGGGTGAGGACGTCCATTAACCTCTCCAGCCGTCCCGGATCGGCCGCTGGTGGAAAGACAAAGCGACGGACGGGTCCCTCGCCGCCCTGCTGCAGAGAGGTCACAAAGAAGTCGCGGAAGTCCCTGAGGCGCTCCGCGCGGTGCTGGGCCGCCGTCTCCAGCGTCGCCAGACTGGCGGTCACGTGCATCGCGATCGACTCCCGAAGCGTCACATCGGTGCCGTCCCGACGCCGCGTGCGGAGACCGAGCTTCCCTCCTCCCTCGGTCTCGTAGGTCATCCCGGTCGCTCCGTGCAGCGAGGGCCACGAATCCCAGTATCCAGGATAGAAGACATCGAACGTATCACGGACGAAGTACATCCAGCCGTGGCGATCGAACGCCTTCGCATTCCCGCGTCCGAACACCTCAAGCCAATGCTCAAGCTGGGCGCGCGGCAGGTTCGGATTGATCGGCAGTGCCGACGGGGGAAAGAAGTACGAGGGCGTCTCGCCATGCAGGTCCGCCACCACCTGAGGCTGCCATTCCAGCAGCGCGGCCGCCGCAGCGCGCGATTCCGGCTGCGAGAGGGCGAGCAGGTCGCGGTTTAGGTCGAAGTAGGCATGATTCAGCCTTCCCGAGACGTTCCACGGGTTCTCCTTCTCCCAGGCAAACGGTTCCGCGCGCCCCCGGCCGTGCGCGTTGTACCAGACGACAAAACGCTCGTGACCGTCCGGATTCTGACAGGGATTGAGTAGCACCACGACGTTGTCCAGGGCCGAGCGAAGGCCTGGGTCATCGCTCGCCAGCAACTGGTAGAGGACGTGCATCCCCGCCTCGAATCCGGCCGATTCGTCGCCGTGGATCGAGTAGGCAAGCCAGAGGATCAGCGGCGTCTTCGCGATCAACCGTTCGCGCTCGGCGTCCGACAGCGACGCCCTGGGATCGGCCAGACGCCGGACGTTGGCCTTGATTTCGTCCAAGCGGGCGAGATTCGCCGGGGAACTCACGGCGTGCAGGTACAAGGCCCGCCGCTCCGGCGTGGTGCCAGTCCGGAAGGTCCGTAACCGGTCCGTGCCCCGCGCCATCTCGCGAACCACGCGCTCGTAAGCCTCATACGAGGTGTGAAACTCACCTGGTTCGTAGCCGAGGAGCGCCGAGGGCCGCGGCACCGCCTGACGCCACGGACCGCGCGCATAGAAATCATAAGGCACCGGCTTCACTTCCTGCTCCGGGACCCGGGTCTGACCGAGCAGCCCCCCCGCGTTCACCGAGAGCAGCGATAGAACCAAAGCTAAGGTTAAGGGGAACAGGCGCATGCGAAACGCGGGGATAATCTGCCCCCGCCGCCCCGGCAACCGCAATCGAAACGAGAAAAGCATTGGTAACCCGTCACCACAGCGTAGCGTCTTCTCCTCAGACGTTCCGTCTTTCGCTTTCCGCTCCCAGCACCCCTTTCCCCCTTCCGCTTTCATCCTCATGGCCAAATCCCGCGGTCTCGGCAGCATCCTCGTCATCCTCGTGCCGCTTCTCCTCATCGCCGGCGGAGC
>CAZEJZ010000321.1:0-4199 GCA_964512415.1 uncultured Opitutaceae bacterium | reverse complement strand
CGGCGGCATGCGCGACGCGCAATCGATCCTCGACCAGATGATCTCCTTCTGCGGGCAGACGATCGCCGAGGCGGATGTCCTCGACGTCTACGGGCTCGTTTCCGAAGAGACCGTGGCATCGCTCGCGGCCGCCCTCGCGACCGGCGACCACGCCGCGCTCGTGCGGATCGTCGATGAGTGCGACGCTTCGGGTCGCGACTTGGTGCGGTTGCTCTCGGATGTGCAGGACCGCGTGCGGACCGCCTTGCTCGATGCCATCGCGCACGGCGGCAAGAGCGTGCAACTCGGCGGGGCGAGCCTGACCACCGAGCAAATCACCCGGATGCTGGATGCGTTGCGCGAGGGCGAAAGCAGCGTGCGGCTCGGCCTGGCCGAGCGGATCAATTTTGAGGTGACGCTGCTCAAGGCCGTCGAGGCGAGCCGCGCCCGCGCGATTGACAGCCTGATTCGCGAGATCGCCGCGCTCGCCGAGTCCGGTGCCGGCGAGTCCGACGCTTCAAAAAAAAAAGCCTGACGGCGGTCGTTGAGCTGAATCAGCGGCTCGCCGAGCACTTCCAGTCCGTGCTGGCCGCGTCGCAGGCCTCCTTGACCGAGGCGCGTGCCCAGTCCGCGAACCGGCTTCCGGTGGAAACGCCAGCCCCGCGCCGGGTCTACGGAGGCGTGGCGCCCGCCGCGGCGGAGGTTGCCGTCGAAGCGGGGCCGGAAGGTGCCGCGGCGGCGCAACCGAGTGAGGGAGCGGAGTCCCCGGGAACGGCCTACGACGAAGACGGTCCGCCGTTGGAGGTTATTGTCGGCTCCGAATCGTCGGAGGTTCCCGCCGCGCCGACCGCTCCGCCGCCGGCACGTCCGCGAAACGACGACGATGCGGTCCCCGCGCCGCCCTTGGCGGACTTGAGCGCGCGCGTGCCGCCGGCGCTCCAGGAGGCGATGGAAGAGCTATTCCGCGCGCGGTTCGTGCGGGTGACCCGGGTGCCGGCGACCGCAGCCGAACCGGCCGCCAAGGCGGGACGCTAACGCACCGGCGGCCAGACTCCGCCAATCCGCGCGCGGCCGGCCACGGTGCGGGCGTAGACGTAGGTTTCGGCGGTGTCCGGAAGCCCGTCCGCGACGATTGGGATCGACTCGCGCCGATAGAGTCCCTCCGCGACGCCCTCGTACGCGTCGAGGTCACGCAGGCCGGCGTCATCGACGAGCCACAGCTCGCCCGTCACGCCTTCCGGTGCCTCGGGCTCGCGCACGAGCCCCGGGTAGCCATCCAGCGCGTAGAGCACGAACCCGGGTCCAGTCTGCGCCGTTCCCACGAAACGCTGGGAGGCGAGCCGAGCAGCGGCACGATGGCCGCGCTTCAGCGTGCCGTAGACGAACAGGCGCGTCATGGCGCGGCGGCGGCGGAAGCCGGAGGGCCGCCGCGGAATTCGAAGACGAGTGCGGTTGCATTGTCGCGGCCCGACTTCTCGACCGCCTCCAGGACGATCCGTTGCGCGAGCGACTGCCCGGCGGGCAAGGTCGCGTCGTCGCGCACGAGTTCATCGAGGTGCCGGTCCCAGAGACCGTCGATCACCCCGTCGGTGCAGAGCAGGAAGCGGTCGCCCGTCGAGACGGGGCAGCAGCCCAAGTCGGGCTCCGCCTCGCGCAGGCCGGCGCCCATGGCCCGGTGGAGCGAGTGCCGGAGCGGATGAGTGCGAGCCTCGCGTTCGTTGATCTGGCCCTTGCGGCGGAGCCAGCCGACATGGTTATGGTCGTCGGTCAGCTGCCGCATCGGAGCGGCCAGCGGCAGGGCGTAGAGGCGCGAATCGCCCACGTGGGCGTAGTGGACGGCCCGGGCGGTGACCCAGCAGAGCGAGAGGGTGGCCCCCATGCCGGCGCACTCCTCGTAGCTGGAGCCGAGGACGAGCAGGTCCTTGTGAATGGCGGCGAAGAGGCGGGAGAGGATCGCGGCGCGCGCGGTGTGCTCGTCCTCGCCGCGCCTCACCGGGTTTTGGGGCAGCAGGTGGGTGATGCGGTCGATGGCCATGCGGCTGGCGATTTCCCCGGAATTGGCGCCGCCCATCCCGTCGCTCACGGCGAAAATGAACTCGAGCCCGTCGATCGCACTTTCGCCCGTCTTTCCGAGGTAACGCACCTCGCGCCCGTCGAACGTAAGGGCGAGGAAGGCATCCTCGTTGTTGCTCCGCACCCGTCCCCGATCGGTGAGCCCGGACCAGCGGATGACGTGCGGGCGGACCGCGGTGGGGGAGGGAGCCGGAGCTGCGGAGGAGGAAGGAGAATCGACCAAGGACACGGTGGAAAAAGGGAAGGGGGCGGGATTACGCCTCCGGGGGGCGCGTTGGCGACGGCGTGACGACTCGTCCGGCCTCGTCGAGGAGGGTGGCGAATTCGAAGTCGATCAGGCAGAAGCGCCCATCGGAGGTTCGGTAGGTCACGTTGCGCAGGAAAGGATCCTCATGCCGGACCCCGAACGGCAGGAGAGAGGCGTACAGAGCCTGCATGCGCTCCGGATCGAGGTGTTCGACGATGCGGCCGCAGTTGGTTGTGACGATCTTGAGCGCGGCGGGGTCCGACTCCAGCAACCGGGGAACGAAGTCGCAGCCGCGGGCCTCGAGGTGCTGGAGGACGCGCACCTCGTTCGTGAAGCGTTCCTCGGCCAGGGGGCCGCGGAACGTCTTGTGCACCCGGCCATCGTAGCCGATGCGCACCAAGGCACGCTGGGTGTCTTTGACCGGAGGGTTCACGCGGATTGATCATTTTTGCGCTTTTCCGGCGCGAGGGCAAGGGCTCCGACTGGCAGAAATTGAACAGACTGTCGACGGAGGCGGGAAATTCTCGCATGAACGGGATTTATGGGAAGCGCTGGCACGTAAGGTGCTTTTCCGTACCTGTTTTCGGTTGCTGGGGCCCGGTGGTCCCGTCACACCGTCTCGTTCGCCGCAACAACCTTACCCTCATGGCCAAATACAAACTCGAATACATCTGGCTCGACGGCTACCAGCCGCTGGCCGGACTGCGCAGCAAGACGCAGATCAAGGAATTCGCCAGCTTCCCGAAGCTCGAGGAGCTGCCCAACTGGGGCTTCGATGGAAGCTCGACGCGCCAAGCGGAGGGCAAGAGTTCGGACATCACGCTGAAGCCGGTGGCGGTGTTCCCGGACTCGACCCGCAAGAATGGCGTGCTCGTGATGTGCGAGACGTACCTGCACACAGGCGTCGCTCATCCTTCGAATTCGCGGGCGACGATTCCGGATGATCCGGACACGTGGTTCGGTTTCGAGCAGGAGTATTTCTTCTACAAGGATGGCGCTCCGCTCGGCTTCCCGAAGGGCGGCTATCCCGCTCCCCAGGGTCCGTACTACACGGGCGTGGGCTACAGCAACGTCGGCTCGGTCGCCCGCACGATCGTCGAGCGTCATATCGACATCTGCCTTGATGCCGGGATCAACCTTGAGGGCATCAACGCCGAAGTGGCGAAGGGCCAGTGGGAATTCCAGATCTTCGGCAAGGGCTCGAAGAGCGCGGCGGACCAGATGTGGGTCGCCCGGTATATCATGTCCCGTCTTTGCGAGGAGTATGAGATCGACGTCGAGTGGCGCTGCAAGCCGATCCTCGGGCCGTTCAACTCCCCGCTCGATTGGAACGGCTCCGGCATGCACTCCAACTTCTCGACCAAGCACATGCGCGAAGTTGGCGGCAAGGCCTACTTCGAGAAGCTGATGGCGGCGTTCGACAAGTACCGCGACGAGCACATCGCCGTCTATGGTCCGGAGAACCACCTCCGCCTCACGGGCCTCCACGAGACGCAGTCGATCGACAAGTTCAGCTACGGCGTGGCCGATCGTGGCGCTTCGATTCGCATCCCGCACAGCTTCGTCAACAACGGCTACAAGGGCTACCTTGAGGACCGTCGCCCGAATTCGGCTGCCGACCCGTACCTGGTCGCCGGACGGATCCTGCGCACGATCCAGACGGTGCCGACGACCTGATTGCTCTTGGAGGGCCTGGATCCTCGGATCGCAGGTTACATCCTCCAGTTTACGTTCCAGTCACCCGCTCAGGGAGTTGATTCCCCGAGCGGGTGATTTTTTTTGGCGAGGATCGGCGCGCCGGTCGCCGCGGGGCGGGGGGGGTTGGGGGCGATCCATGGCGTCCTTCCCGGCTTGGGACCTCGGCGCAGCGGGCGAGACTCCGCTCGCCTGAACGCGCCTC
>CAZEJZ010000320.1:0-4199 GCA_964512415.1 uncultured Opitutaceae bacterium | reverse complement strand
CACGCGTCGGAGGATCCCACTCGCCCGTCGCGGGCAGCGCCTCGCTCTCCGGAAAGGCCTTCAGCGCCGCGCGGGTCTGCGGACCCGGCTTGCCGTCGATCGAGCCGCTGGAAAAGCCGCGCTGCGCCAACGCGACCTGCACCTCAAGCCACGTCTCCGCCGGACGGGGCTCGGCCGCCTCCGCGTCGGCCATCGGCGGACGCTCCGGCCACGGCGGGGGCCGGAACTCCACCTGCGCCGCCGCGGTCAACCACGCTCCCGCGACGATCGAACCGTGGCGGAGCGCGCGCGCCCCGTGCGCTCCCACTCGACCGAGCAGGCGGCGGACGGTGCGGCCGCCTGCGGCAAGCCTCGCTCGACAACGTCGTGGAACTGCACCCACGCAGAGAGACTGACAGGGCGACCGCTCGCTGCCAAGCCCGTCACCGCAACCCAGCTAGCCCGCCGTGCCACCCGCCGTGAAAAGGGCCTTCAAGTCGGGATCGGACCGCGCCACCTGCTCCCAAGAGTCGTCAAGCTTGGCGGCCCGGGCCAGACGACGGCGGGCCTCGGCGAGATTGCCGAGCAGGCACTCATAACAGGCGAGATTGTACTGCAGCACTCCCGAGCTGAACTGGTGGTGCGGCAGAGCCTCGAGCAGGACTTCGCGCGCGGCGCGGATCTGGTTCCTTTCCCGGAGCGCGTACGCCAGGGCGATCCAAGCGTTCTCGTGCCCGGCGTCCTCGCGCGTGATCGGCCGCGCGAGCCGCACCACCTGCGCCCACTGCTTCAATCCCATCGCGCATTCGACAAGCAACTTGCGCGCCGGCAGTCCGCGGCGTTCCTCGCGAGGCAACGCCGCCAGCTCACGACGCGCCTCACGCGCCAGCCCCAGCGCGAGGTAACCCTGCGCGTAGGTGAGCCGGGAGGCGGCAGGAATGGACGATTCAGCCACCCTTCCACCATGGCACTCCCGGTGGGCGACGCAACGCCGCGTCGCCGGTCAGCCCAGCACCACACCGGGCGCCCACCACCCCGATCGCTCACCCTAGAACGATCAGTGCGAGTCCGAGCAGGATTCCCGCCACCGCCAGGGCCTTGCGCCAGCCGTACCGCTCCCCGAACCAGAGAAGGCCACCCGCAAACGACACCAGCACGCTCGTGCGCCGAAGCGCGGTGACCACCGACACGAGCGCATCCGCATCGCGCAACGCCCAGAAGTAAAGGTAGTCTGCGACCAGCAGCGACAAACCGATCCCGGGGATGCTCCAGCGCCAGTGAAACTTCGCCTCGGCCGGGGGCCACCAGGCATTCCGCCAGCCGATGTACAGCGGCAGAAAGAGCACGGCCAAGTAGAAGTGAAACCACGCCTGCACCGTCGGGGCTCGAAACTGCAGCGTCCCGAAGAGGTACTTGTCGTACAACCCGCTGACCGAGCCCAACAGGGTTCCCACCAGCAGGTAGGCGACCCAGCGGTTGCCGGCGAAGCGCACGCCCTCGCCGCGCCCCGCCCACGAGAGCAGCCAGAACGAGCCCAGAGTCACGAGCACTCCCACCGCCTGCCACGCGTGCGGACGCTCACCGAAGACCGCCAACGCGCCGAGGAAGGTCCAGAATGGACCGGTCGCCCGCACCGGCCCCGCCAGCGAGACGGGCAGGTGCTTCACCGCCACGAAGGTGAAGATCCACGAGACGGCGACGATCACCGACTTGAGGAGGATGAGGCCGTGCTCGCGCCAAGAGAGCGGGTCCACCCGCAAGCCCTCAGGCAGCGCCGCCGGCAGCAGCGCACCCCACACCAGCAGCCCGGCCCAGACTCCCGCCGCCGTCAGGGTGCCGAAGAAGACCACCGGCACGACCGCATTGCCCTGCACGCCATGCTTGGTCGCCAGTTCATACAGTCCGAGAAAAGCCGCCGCCACGAGGCTCGCCGCAATCCAATCCATCCCGGCTCAATCGCACGCCGTCGGACCTATGGCGAGATCACTTCGTACAGCTCGATCAGAGCATCACCCGCCGACCCACCGACGCCGGACACCTGCACCGTGTAGCCACCCGGGGCGAGCGTCACCAGTAGCGCCGCATCGCGCCCACCCGGGACAAGGGCGAACGCCCCCACGGCACCGAACGTGGCGGACAAGGAATTCGCCCAATCGTCGTTCTCGTTGATCTTCGTCGCTCCCGAGTACAGCTCCAGCCGCGGGTCGCTGAGGGCTCCCAGCACTCCGAACGACGTCAGGGTCGGACCAACCCCGCGGATCAAGATCGTCCGCGGTGCGTTTCCGACCAGCGTAAACCCGGCAATCAGGGGCTCACTCGCGCCACCGACGCGATTGCGCGCCGAGACGTTCACCAAACGCGGGGAGTCTGCCGTTCCCGCATCGTAGGCCTCGACGAGCACCGTACCCGCCGCAGCGCCGACCACCTGCACGGTGCGCCCACCATCGATCGTCGCCACCAGCGCCGCATCCCGGCTGCCCGCCGGCAGTGCGAAGGCCCCGACCGACGCGAACGCCGTCGCCAGCGTCGCCCCGCCGCCCCAGTCGTCGTTCGTTCCCTCCACCACGGCACCTCGATAAAGCGTGAGCCGCGGATCCGCCATTGCGTCATTCACGCCGAACGGAGACAGCCCAGGCCCGACCGCGCGCACCAGCACGGGTTTCGCTCCGCCCGACATACTCACGCCGACGATGAGGGTCTGCCCCACCGCCAGTGGCGTACGGATGGAGACGTTGGTGATCCGGCTCGACGGCCGCGGCGCGACCAGCACCACCGCAGCGGCGCTCACCGCAGTTCCTGCCGCATTGCTCACCTCAACCGTGTAGCTGCCGGCATCGGCCTCGCCCACCTGCGCCACCGCGTAGCTCGACGCGGTCGCCCCGCTGATGGATTCACCATTTCGCCGCCACCGGTACGTGAACGGAGCAGTCCCCGAAACCGCGACCGTCAGCGCCAGGGGATCGCCCACCGTCAACGACCGACCTGCCGGCTGCACGGTGATCGTCGGCGACAAGACCGATGGGTTCACGGTCAACACCGCCGGCGGGCTCGTCACCGTGCCGACCGCATTGGTGACCGCGACCGAGTACGAACCCGCGTCCGTGAGCCGGACCGGACTGAAAGTCAGCGTCGCACTCGTCGCGCCGACGATCGGTATGGCTCCCTTCAGCCAGCGATAGGTCAGCGGCCCAGATCCGGAAGCCGTCACGCTGAAGCTGACGGTCGAGCCCTCCGTGGCGGTGCGAGCCGTCGGTGGCGCATCGATCTGCGGCGGAGTCGGCGCCGGGTTCACCGTGAGTCGCGCGTTCGCGCTCACCGCCGTCCCGAACGCATTCGTGATTTCCACCGAGTACAGCGCCGCGTCCGTCGCGCGCACGTTGGTCAACGTCAGCGTCGCCTGCGTCGCGCCGGCCAGCGGGACCCCCTCCTTCCTCCACTGATAAGAGAGAGGGGCTGTGCCGCGCACCGTCACACCGAACGTCGCCGTTCCCCCGACCGTCGTGGTGACGCTCGAGGGCTGCACGAGGACAAGCGGCGGGAGCGAAGGCACGAGCACCGTGAGCGGCGCGGGCGCACTCGTGACGGAGCCAAGCGCGTTGCTCACGGTCACCGTGTAGTTTCCGGCGTCGGCGACTTGCACGCTGCCGATGACCAGCGTCGATTGAGTGGCTTGGGGGATCAGCGTGCCTTCGCGCCTCCATGCATAGCTCAGCGGCGGCGCTCCGTCGGCCACCACACTGAAGCTCGCCGGCGCACCGACCGAGGACGTCACTGCGCTGGGCGGCGTGATGATCACGGGCACGGTGGCGGGCGCCTGCACCACCAGGACCGCCGGATCGCTCGTCACGCTGCCCGCGGCATTGGTCACCCGCACCGTGTAGCTGCCCGCGTCCGCCAGCTTCGCAGCCGCCAAGCTCAGGCTCGCCCCGGACGCACCGGAAATCGGCAGCCCATCCTTGAACCACTGGTAGTCGAAGGGCTGCGTTCCGGTCGCGGTGACGGAGAAGGTGACGGGAGAATCGACCGCCACGGTCTGGCTGGCAGGCATCATGGAGATGCGGGGCGCGGTCAAAGGTGCGTCGACGGTCAGCGTGACCGGGGCCGTGGTCACGCTTCCGGCGCCATTGGACACGGTCACCGTGTAGCTGCCTGCATCGCTCTCCTGCACCGACACGATCGAGAGGACGGCCGCGCCGGCGCCCGGAATCAGTGCGCCGTTG
>CAZEJZ010000319.1:0-4213 GCA_964512415.1 uncultured Opitutaceae bacterium | reverse complement strand
CGCGAGTTTCGACACGAGCTGGGTGGCCGCAGTCACGCCCACCCTCCAACACCAGCCCGGCCCCAACGCTTTTGCCGCGATCGGGTTCGAGATCGCGATCGCGCCCAACGCGTACACGGAAGTCACCCTGCAACGGTACACCGACGGCGTGCTGCGCATCTTCACCGAGACGAACTCACCGACCACCGGCATCGCCCGCGTCGCGATCCCCGAGACTTCCGACGTCCGCCTTCGCGTTGCCTGGAACGCGGCGACCCGAATCATCACGGTGGGTTACTCCATTGATGGCGGAGCCACGTACTCGACCCTCCGCACGCTTCCCATCACCGAGTGGCCGGTCCAACCCACCGGCGGCTTCTTCTTCGAGCTTCTGGGTTATTCGACGTCGGGCACGGCGGTCGCGCCGGGCGAGATGACTCTCGATAACTTCTCGCTGACCACCACTCCCGCCGATTATCCCCGCCTCGGCAACGTCTCGGTCCGCAACCTCACCGCGGCCGGCAATCGCACGCTCATTGTGGGGTTCACTGTTGAAGGGGCCGGTTCGCGACCCGTGGTGATCCGCGCCGTGAGCGAGACGCTTGGGCGGGTCTTCGGGGTGCCCAATGTGGTGAGCGACGTCGACCTGACGCTCTACCGCGCGGTCACGCGCTTGCGCAGCGCCGCGACGCAGGCTCCGGGACTGGTGGCGGCGGCGGCCCGCGTGGGTGCCTTCGCAGTCGACGCGTCCGCGTCCGATGCGGCAGTCGCGGCCCAGCTCATCTCCGGAAGTTACTCGGTCCATGCGGTCCCGGCAGCCAACGCGGTGCGCCCGGAGGGTGCGACCCTCGTCGAGGTCTACGAAGACGGGCTCGCGGGCACCCGGCTGACCAACCTTTCCGCCCGCACCGAGTTGGGCGCGGAGCCCCTGATCGTCGGCTTCGTCGTGTACGGCCCGCAGCCGGCACGCGTGCTGGTCCGCGCTGTGGGCCCCGGCCTCGCGGCGTTCGGCCTCACCGGCACCGCCGCCGATCCGCGCCTCAGCCTGGTCCGCCAGGCCGACGGACAGACTCTCGCGCAGAACGAAGACTGGAGCGGGGAGGTGGCGTCGTCCTTTGCCCGCGCCGGCGCCTTCCCGCTGACGGCCGGAAGCAAGGACGCCGCGCTCGTGGTGGACCTCCCCCCGGGCGCTTACACCGTGCGCCTTCAGAATGCCAGCGCGGCGGCGGGGATCGTCCTCGCCGAGTTGTACCAACTGCCCTGACGGCTCGACCGTGCCTACGGTCGCACGGCCCGCGCCAGCGCCGCGCCGGCGGCGACCGCGAGGAGGCAGAGCGCCAGGGTGCCAAGCGCGTAAAGCATCGCGCGGAGTTCGTGTCCGCTCCGCGCGAGCATCAGAGTCTGGAAGGAGTAGGCGGAGTAGGTCGTGAAACCGCCGAGGATGCCGACGACAAGGAAGTCGCCCGCCCACTGCGCACCGCCGGGGCGGCTGGTGCTGGCGACGAGGGTGCCGATCACGCCGATGAGCCACGAACCGCTCAGGTTCACCAGCAATGTCCCCCAGGGAAAGGCGCTGCCCGCTTTCGCGGTCACCCAGCCGTTCAACGCGAAGCGGGCCACGCCGCCGAGGCCGCTGCCGATGAAGATCCAAAGCAAACGTTCCATGAGCATCCTGACTGACCCGCCGAGACCGGTCCGGCGGGACGCAGGCAGGCGCAGCAACAACCGGATCGCCTGCGAAGGCAAACTCGGAATGCAGGCACCGAGGACGCCGACGGCCCGAAGTCAGCGCTTGCTCCCGACGGGCGCTCCGGAAATCTCATGCCCGTTCCTCCGAGCATGTTTTCCCGCTCCGCTTTCTGCTCACTTACCCTACTCGTTTTCGGCACCCCGCTCGCCGCCCTCGCGAACGCCCCTGACCAGCCGCTGCCGTTTGGGGCACCGTCAAGCCCCCTATCGCCCGCGACCGATCGCTCTGCCGACATGGTACGCGACCTCCATCGCTTTTTCGATGCGTGGACGCAACGGGTCACCTCGCAGAGGGCGGCGGAGTGGAAAAGGGACCTCTCCGGAGCCGCGGCTCACCGTCGTTCCGTCGAGCCCCAACGCCAGGCTCTCCGGCAGATGCTGGGAGCAGTTGACCCATTGCCCGCGCCGCCCGAGCTGCAACTGATCGCATCGCCGGATGCCTCTTCCCTCATCGCCCACAGCGCCGCGGGGGAAGTCCACGCCGTCCGCTGGCCGGCGTTTGCCGGCGTGTTCGGAGAGGGACTGCTGCTGACCCCCAAGGCGAAGCCGGTACGCGCGCGGGTGGTCCTGATACCAGACGCCGACCAGCTGCCGGAGTCTCTGGCGGGACTCGACGATCGCCTGCCACGCCAGCAACAGGTGGCGCGCCGACTCTTGGCGTCCGGCTGCGAGGTGCTGATCGTTACGCTCCTGAGCCGCGACTTCACACACTCCGGCGTGCCGGACATAGCGCTGACCGACCAGAGTCATCGCGAGTGGGCTTGGCGGCCGCTCTTCGAGGCCGGCCGGTCGCTCGTCGGGGTCGAGGTGCGGAAGGTCGAAGCCGCTCTTGCGTGGTTTCGACAGCGGCCCGCACCGGTCGGGAACGTCGGCGTCGCCGGCTACGGCGAGGGTGGACTGATCGCGCTCCACACCGCGGCGCTCCATCCGGAGCTTACGGCGTCGTGGGTCAGTGGATACTTTCAGAATCGCGAGTCGCTCTGGTCCGAGCCGATCGACCGCAACGTGCACGGCCTGCTCCGCACCTTCGGCGATGCCGAGTTGGCCACCCTCGCCCTGCCGGCCCGGCTGATCGTCGAGCCGAGCACCGGCCCGACTTGGGCCGCGCCGGGCGCCCCCGTCGCCGGCCGACGCCGCTCGGCGGCCCCCGGCCGGCTCACGCCGATTCCTCCCGCCGCCACCGCGACCGAGTTTGCGCGCGCCCTCGCCCTCGTGACCCCAGCCGGGGGACGACCGCTTCCGGGCCTGGAACTGGCCGTGGCGACCGTCGGTTCCGCCGTCGGTTTCGGCGACAGCAATGCGTTCCCGCAGTTCCTGGCGGCACTGGGCATCGATTCGGAGACGCTTGTCGATGCGCCGTGGCAAGACGTTCGCCTCCCGGATGCCGACGCGCGCCAGCGTCGCCAACTGTCCGAACTGCTCGCGCACGCGGATGACCTGGAGCGAAGGTCGGAGAGGGAGCGTACGCGCCTGAATCAGCGACCGGCCGGGACAACCGCTTCAGCGTGGTCGTCGGCGTCGGACTCTTTGCGCGCACGTTTCTGGAACGAGCACGTGGGCCGGCTGCCGGATCCGTCGCTGTCGCCGAACCCGCGCAGCCGATTCCTCGGCCGGGGCCGCGGCTACGGGATGTGGGAGGTCACGCTCGACGTCTGGCCGGGCGTGTTCGCCTGGGGGACGCTGCTGGTGCCGGACGGCATCAGTCCGGGCGAACGGCGCCCGGTGGTGGTGTGTCAGCACGGGCTTGAGGGCTTGCCTTCGGTGGCTCTGGAGGACGACGTCACGACGCGCGATTGGCGCGTCTACCGCGCGTTCCCCCGCACCCTCGCGGAACGCGGATTCATCTGCTGGGTGCCGCACAATCCGTACCGCGGGGCGACCGAGTTTCGCCAACTCCAGCGTCGGGCCAATCCGATTGGCCTCACGCTGTTCTCGGTCATCGTCGGGCAGCATCAGCAGCACCTCCGCTGGCTCAGCTCGCTGCCCTTCGTGGATCCGGGGCGCATCGGCTTCTACGGGATTTCCTATGGCGGGCTCAGTGCCTTGCGCCTTCCGGCGCTGCTGCCGCAGTACGCGGTCTCGGTCTGCTCCGGCGCTTTCAACACGTGGTCGTGGAAGATCATGAGCCGCGACTTCAAGGGCAGCTACGTCTTCACCCACGAGTACGAGCAGTTCTCGTTCAACCTCGCGCCGACCTTCGGGAACGCCGATCTCGCGGCCCTCATCGCGCCACGCCCGTTCATGGTCGAACGCGGCCACCAGGATCCGGTCAGCATCGACGAGAAGGTGGCGCAGGAGTACGCGAAAGTGGCCCGACTGTACTCGGACCTCGGGATCTCCGACCGGACAGAGATCGAATACTTTGTCGGCCCCCACGAAATCCACGGGGTCGGCACCGTCGCCTTCCTGCACCGGCACCTGCGCTGGCCAGAGCCAACCGCCCCGCGATCCCCATGAGCCCGCGCATCGCCAGCATCGACTGCTT
>CAZEJZ010000318.1:0-4220 GCA_964512415.1 uncultured Opitutaceae bacterium | reverse complement strand
ATCATCGGCGACGTGCACGGCGTGCAGTTCACGCATCCCGGGCGCGGTACCGAGCGCGAGTTCATCGTCGTGCACGTCCGCGACTGGGTGAACATCGTCGCCCTCACCCCCGAGGGTGAGGTGGTCCTCGTGCGGCAATTCCGCTTCGGCATCGAGACGCTCTCGCTTGAGGTGCCAGGCGGGGTGATCGAGGCAGGCGAGGATCCCGTGGCCGCGGGCCTCCGCGAACTGCGCGAGGAGACCGGCTACGTGGGCGAGCGCGGCCGACTCATCGCGTCGATCCATCCGAATCCCGCCATCCAGGACAACCGCTGCCACATGGTGCTCGTCGAGAACGTCCGCCGCGTCGCGCCGACGGAGTGGGACGCGGACGAGGAGATCGAGGTGGTGACGCTTCCGCTCGCGGAGGCACTGGCCTGCACCCGCGACGGCCGCATCACGCACGCGCTCGCGCTCAACGCCCTGCACCTCGCCGCGCCGCTCTGGCGGGGCCGGGACGGCGCCGGGGCGACGGCGTGACGTTTGCACGCGGACTCGGGCACCGTTTGACACGCGCGGCGGCCCGGGCCACGTTGCTCGCTGTTGTCCATGTCCGTCTCCGCTCCCGCCTTCGCCAACGCCCCGACCGCCCTCGGTGAGTCGACGGGCGACCGTGTCCCGGTTGCGCTCGAGCAGGAGATCCGGCGGATCTACGAGCGGAGCCCGCTCTACGGGGATCGTTTCCCCCTGCACACCGAGCCGCTGCGCTGGTCGTGCTACGCCGAGCTGCCGGCGCTCTCGAAGAAGGAGATCGTCCAGCGCGGGCATCAGGCGTTCTTCCGCGACTACCGCGACATCGAGCGGGGCCTGGCCGAGAAGCGCTACGAATACGAGTCGACGGGTGGGACGACGCAGTCGCCGATGACGGTGATCATGGAGGACGGCTGGTGGAACGCGCAGACGGCGCGGGCGTACCTGGCGTCGCCGATCCTGCGGCAATTCGTCGGGCGCCCGTACCGCAAGTGCGTGCTCGCTCCGGTCGGTTGCTCGAGCAACCTCTGCCCGTACGAGGATCATCCCTTTCCGCACCGGTACTTTGACGGCACGGTGTACCTCAACCTCTCGAGCGACCCGTTCGTGTTTCCGGAGAGTGAGTGGGACCGCATCGTGACGGAGCTGCAGGCGGTGAAGCCGGAAGTGCTGGAAGGCGAGCCGGTCTACTTGTCCCTGCTGGCCCGCGCCGTGCAGCGTCGCGGCGTTGCGGTGCCGAGCATCCGCGCGGTGATCCTCACGTACGGCAAGGCGAGCCGGCAGCACGCCCAGCGCATCGCCGAAGTCTTCCCCGCGCCGCAGGTCGATCTCTACGGCTCCACCGAGGCTGGCTACCTGTTCGTCGGTGAGGCGTTCCGCGACGACTCGCAGGTGATCGATGCCAATGCCTTCGTCGAACTCGCGCCCTACCGCGGCTTGGCGGACGTGTTTCAGATCTTCGTCACCACGCGTGATCGCGAGGCGATGCCGTTGCTGCGGTACCAGACCGGGGACATCGTCCGCCGGTTTCCCACGGGTTACCGCCTGCTTGGCCGCGAGGGTGGCCTGCACTTCCGGGCGGATGGGTCGCTGGTGTCGCCGTCGGAAGTCGACGCGGCGCTCCCGGAGGGCTTCCGGTGCTGGCATTACTCGCTGGTGCAGACCTCGGAGCACCGCTGGGACTTCCATTACGTGGCCGACGAAGGTGCGGACCATCCGGCATTGGAGGCGGCGCTGGCGCGGTTGCTGGGAGACGGCGCACGGGTGGTGGCCTTCCGGCGCCGCTTCATCGCTCCCGCCGCGAGCGGGAAGTTCGCCCTCCTGAAGCCCCTCGGCCGTTGAGCCGGGCGGGCCTCGCTGGCATCGGCCTTCTCTTTGCGTTTAGCGGGCCTAATAGCCGTGGCGCGAGGCTGAAGGGAAGGGCACTGCCCTTTACACTTTTGCTTCGCCGTTTGTAACGTCCCCCGCATCGTCCTCTCGACCGCCTCCACGCCCCCTCGGAGGATCTCTCCCCTGAACCACCTTACGATGAGCCTCTCCGGCAATCTCTTTCGCACGTCCGTCGGCCGCAAATTCCTCATGGCGGTCACGGGCTTCATTCTCATCGGCTTCGTCACCGGCCACCTCGTGGGCAACCTCCAGGTGTTCGGGCATCCCGACAAGATCAACGGCTACGCGCATTTCCTGCACTCGCTCGGTGGAGCGCTCTGGGCGGTGCGGCTCGTGCTGCTGGCTGCGGTGGTGATTCACGTGTGGGCGGCGGTGACGCTGACCTTGGACAGCCGCAAGGCGCGCGGAGCGGAGGGCTACGGCGTGCGCCGCTGGATCCGCGCGAGCCTCGCCTCGCGCTACATGCGGCTCTCGGGCCTCGTGGTGCTGGCCTTCATCGCCTACCACCTCGCGCACTTCACGCTCGGGACGGTGCAGACCGACCACTACAAGGGCCAGCTCGCGCCGTACGCGATGGCCGCCGACTTCCACCTGCTGGGTTTCCCGGTGGTCGAGAAGGGCGAGGCCGTCGCCGACGTCTACAGCATGGTGTTCCTCGGCTTTGCGAATCCGTGGGTCTCGCTCTTCTACCTCGTCGCGATCAGTCTCCTCACCGTGCACCTGCTGCACGGGTTTGAGTCCATGTTCCAGACGATCGGCTGGAAGAGTGCGACGTGGGCCGGCTGGCTCCGGCGGGTGGCGGTGGTGTTCTGCCTCGCGTACCTCGCGGGCAATGTCGCGATCCCCGGACTGATCCTCTCCGGCGTGGCCAAGCCCGCCGCCGGCACGACCGCCGCCGAGCGCCTCGCCGCGCCGGCCAGCAAGGATCCGCGCTGAGCCGCCCCGGACCCGAACCCTTCCTCTCCCTCTCAACCTCACCCGCGCGCGCCGCGTTCCCCATGGCCAAACTCGATTCCAAGATCCCCTCCGGCCCCCTCGCCGAGAAGTGGCGGAAGCACAAGTCGGAGATCAAGCTCGTTAACCCGGCGAACAAGCGGAAGTACGAGGTCATCGTCGTCGGCGCCGGCCTCGCCGGTTCCTCGGCCGCCGCGACGCTCGCGGAGCTCGGCTACAGGGTGAAGTCGTTCGTCTTCCACGACAGCCCGCGCCGCGCCCACTCGATCGCCGCCCAGGGCGGCATCAACGCCGCCAAGAACTACCAGAACGACGGCGACAGCGTGTATCGGCTTTTCTATGACACGCTGAAGGGCGGCGACTACCGCGCGCGCGAGGCCAACGTCCACCGCCTCGCCGAGGTGTCGGTCAACATCATCGACCAGTGCGTCGCCCAGGGCGTGCCCTTCGCCCGCGAGTACGGCGGCCTGCTCGCCAACCGCTCCTTCGGCGGCGCCCAGGTTTCGCGCACGTTCTACGCCCGCGGCCAGACCGGCCAGCAACTGCTGCTCGGCGCCTACTCCGCGCTGTCCCGCATGGTCGGGCAGGGCGCGGTCGAGCTCTTCACCCAGGAGGAGATGTGCGACCTCGTCGTGGTCAACGGCCAGGCCAAGGGCATCATCACCCGCAACCTCGTCACCGGCGAAATCCGCCGCTGGGCCGCCGACGCCGTCATCCTCGCCACCGGCGGGTACGGCAACGTGTTCAATCTCTCCACTTACGCCCGCGGCTCGAACACCACCGCGATCTGGCGCGCCTACAAGCGCGGCGCCTGCTTCAGCAACCCGTGCTACACGCAGATCCACCCCACCTGCATCCCCGTGACCGGCGACTACCAGTCGAAGCTGACGCTGATGTCGGAGTCGCTGCGCAACGACGGCCGCATCTGGGTGCCGAAGCGCAAGGAGGATTGCGGCAAGGATCCGGCGTCGATCCCGGAGGCCGACCGCGACTACTACCTGGAGCGGCTGTACCCGAGCTTCGGCAACCTCGCCCCGCGTGACATCGCCTCGCGCGCGGCCAAGCGCGTGTGCGACGAGGGCCGCGGCATCGGCGAGACGGGTCTGGGCGTGTACCTCGACTTCTCGGAGGCGATCAACCGCCTCGGCGAGGCCGCGGTGCGCGAGCGCTACGGCAACCTCTTCGCCATCTACCACGAGATCACCAACGAGAACGCCTACCGCACGCCGATGCGCATCTACCCGGCGGTGCATTACACGATGGGCGGCCTCTGGGTGGACTACAACCTGATGTCCAACGTCCCCGGGCTCTTCGTGCTCGGCGAAGCCAACTTCTCCGACCACGGCGCCAACCGCCTCGGTGCCTCC
>CAZEJZ010000317.1:0-4226 GCA_964512415.1 uncultured Opitutaceae bacterium | reverse complement strand
GTGGAGGAACGACGTCAGGCGCTCGAGGGTTTGGAGGTCGAGCACGACGACGAGTACCTCGCGCCCCCCCTGCCCCCGGAGAACTCCGCCCTCCTGCACCCTTGGATGGCTCCGGCGCTGACGGGGCTCGGACTCGATCCGTCGGCCATCGGTGCGCCCTATGCAACCGACGCGAGCCACTACGCCGCAGTGGGCGCCCAGGTCGTGGTCATCGGCCCGGGTGATCTCGCCCAGGCGCACCGGAAAGACGAATGGCTGGAGCGCTCGCAGCTCCTCCGTGCTCAAGAACTTTACCGAGCGCTGCTCGACCTGCCTCTCGGTTGACGCATCCGAATGGCACTAGGCATCGAAGCCGGTCAGCGGGTGCGTTGACAGGGCTTTTCGGCCGCCGCTACGGTGAAGAGATGGAGAAGCCGACGTACACGCTGGAGTTTGAGAAGCCCCTTCGGGAGCTTAGCGCCCAGTTGGATCAACTCAAACAGCAGTCGCTGGAGAGTAATCTGGATGTGACGTCGGAGGTGGCGGCGATTGAGCGCAAGATCGCGGCGACCCAGCGGGAGATTTATTCGAACCTGACTCCGTGGCAGCGGGTGCAGATCGCGCGTCATCCGAAGAGACCCTATGCCTTGGACTACGTGGAGGCGATCTGCGAAGACTTTCGGGAGATGCACGGCGACCGTCAGTTCAAGGACGACCGGGCCTTGGTGGGAGGCACGGCGTTTTTCCACGGGCGGGCCGTGATGATCATCGCCCAGCATAAGGGGCGTGATACCAAGGAGAAAGTGGCGCGAAACTTCGGGATGCCGCAGCCCGAAGGCTATCGCAAGGCGCTCCGGCTCATGAAGACGGCGGAGAAGTTCGCCCTGCCCGTGCTGACCTTCATCGACACCCCGGGCGCCTATCCCGGGCTCAGTTCGGAGGAGCGCCACGTTTCGGAAGCGATCGCGGTGAACCTGCGCGAGATGGCCCTGCTCCGCGTGCCCTCGATTGCGGTGGTGGTGGGAGAGGGCGGATCCGGCGGCGCCTTGGGCATCGGCGTGACGGATCGGGTGCTGATTTTCGAGAACAGCTACTACTCGGTGATTTCACCCGAAGGCTGTGCGGCGATTCTCTGGAAGGATGCAGCGGCGGCACCCAAGGCGGCGGAGGCCATGAAGATCACCGCACAACACTTGGAGAAGTTCGGGATCGTCGACGAAGTAGTCGCCGAGCCCTTCGGCGGTGCGCACAACGACCCGAAGCAAGCCGCCGCGGCACTGGGCTACACCCTGCAGAAGCACCTCAACGACCTGCGTGCGATCACTCCGGAGAAACTGGTCGACCTCCGTTACGAGCGCCTCCGCCACCTCGGTGTCTACGAGGAAGCGGGGGAAATCCGCTCCTGAACCGCTTTCGCCTGACGGGCCCGCTCAGGGGCCATGCACGCTCGCCTCGGAGACCTGAACGCCGGCCGCGCTGATGGCGGTCGCACGACTGGTCTCGGTATCGAGGATGAACAGGCGCCGCGCGTTGGGGGAGCGCTGCGTGTAGATGAGGTGGCGGCCGTCGGCCAGCCAGACCGGCTCGATCGCATCGCCGGGAGCCTTGGAGACAATGCGAGTCGGCGTGCGTCCGCTGAGATCATGGACGGCGATCTGATACCCCCGACCGACGCGCACGGTGAAGGCGATGAGGTTGGGATTGCCACGGCTCCAGTCCGGCTCGGCGCAGTAACCGCTGATGTTGGTGGCGAGTCGGCGCGGCTGACCTCCGCTAGCCGCCATGATGTAGAGTTGCGGGCCGCCGGCAGCATCCGAGGTGTAGACCAGTTGGGAACCGTCCGGCGAAAAACAAGGCGAGGCCTCGACCGCGGCCGTCCGCGTCCGCCGGGCCACCTGGCGCCCTTGGGCGTTGCTCACGTAGATCTCGGGATTGCCCTCGCCACTCAAGACCATCGCCACCTGCTGCCCGTTCGGGCTGAAGCGCGCGCTGCTGTTCGTCCCGCGAAACGTCACGAACGACGTGCGCTGCAGGCTCGTCAAATCGATCTGGTAGATGTCCGGAAAACCATTCTTGAAGTAGCTCGTGTAGAGCAGCTTTCGACCGTCGGGAGACCAACGCGGCTTCAGGGCCTGCGAATTGTCGCGCGTGATCTGACGCACTTCACCGAAGAAAAGGTCGCCGGTGTGGACCTCCATCTTGCCGCCGCGCTCAACGATGAAGGCGAGCTTGCTCGCGAAGAACCCCTTCAACCCGCTGACCCGCTCCACGGCGAAGTCGGCGGCGCGGAACAGGGCTTGGCGTTGCGAACTGCCGGAAAATGCTTGAGTCGCCACGACGGCCCCAGCCTTGCGGATCTGCGCCTCGACCTGCCCGCCCGCCGCCGGGGCAAAACGGATGTCGAAGGCCCCGCCACTCGACACCCGTCGGAAACGACCATGGGCGTTGAAGGCCACGCTCGCCAACTGGTCGAGTTCCGGCGTCGCGCCGGAAACCGTGACCGCAATCGTCTTCGCATCGATCTTGATCGAGACGTCACCGAGATCGCGGACCTGGGCACGGAGCGAGAGCGCCGACAGGCTAAGTGCAAGGAGCAGGAGGAAAAAACGCGGCGAGTTTTGCATGGAGCGGAATCTTGGACCACACTTTGAGGCCGAGGCATTTCTATTTACAGCTCGAGCCCGGTTAACAACGTCAAAACCTTCCGTCCGCACATTTCATCCACCGTGTCACCCGACGCCATCAAGGAACATCTGAAGCAAGTGAAGTACCCGGGATTCAGCCGGGACATCGTGTCCTTCGGACTGGTGCGGTCCGCCGCGTGGATCGACGGCACCGTCAAGGTCAGCCTCCTGCTGACCACGCCGGACCCGAAGACGCCGCTGACGGTCAAGAACGAGGTCGAGCGGTGCCTGCGGGCGATTCCCGGCGTAAAGGACATCATCATTGACGTGGCGGTGCAACCCGTTCGCGCGCCGTCGGCCGCGGCACCGGGAGGCAATCAGGCGGGGACCGGCGCGGCTCCCCGCAGCATCCGACACTCCGTGGCCATCGCGTCCGGCAAGGGCGGCGTGGGCAAGAGCACCTTTGCGGTCAATCTCGCCTGTGCGCTCGCGCAGGTCCTCGCGGCGCAGGGACGGCCCGGGCGGGTGGGGTTGATGGACTGCGACATCTACGGGCCGAGCGTCCCGCTCATGATGGGCCTGCAGGGACGGCCGGAACTGGATGGCGAGACCCTGGTGCCGCTGGAGGCGCACGGAGTGAAGGTCATGAGCATGGGTTTCCTCGTGGACGACAACACCCCGGTGGTGTGGCGCGGACCGATGATCATGAAGACGATCCAGCAATTCGTGCAGAACGTCCGCTGGGGAGAGCTGGACATCCTGCTCATCGACTTGCCCCCGGGAACGGGCGACGCGCAGCTTTCGCTGGTGCAGACGCTCCCGCTTGATGGAGCGGTGATTGTCACGACTCCGCAACCGGCCTCGACCAACGTCGCGCGGAAGGGCGGGCTGATGTTCCAGAAGGTGAACGTCCCGCTGCTGGGGGTCGCGGAGAACATGAGTTGGTTCGAAGATCCCACCGGGGCCCGCCACGCGCTCTTTGGAACGGGCGGCGGGGCGAAGACGGCCGATTCCCTCGGCACCGTCCTGCTGGGACAGGTACCTCTCGTCCCGGAAATCCGGGCGGGCGGGGACGCCGGGAAACCACTCGTGGTGAGCCAACCCGACGCTGTGGCGAGTTGTATTTTCCGGGAGATCGCCGAGGACCTGCTCCACCGCGTGGCCCAAAAGGCCGCTGCACAGCCTCCGGCCGCGAATTGACAGAACGAGTCCCTCACGACAGGAAGAAGGGACCTGTCGAATGGACCTCGTTCTTTTCCGCAGCTTTCCCGTTCAGCCAGACGGCCTCCGTTCTCTCGATTTCGAGAAGCGTGCGACCCCGCCCGCATCGTTCGGGCAACCGTTGTACCGAAGCGGCAAGACGACATGAAGCCGGAGTCCCCTCAACCCGACGCGAGCGGAGGTTCGGCGGAGATGATGAAGCAGTCTTCGCTCTATCAGGAGTTTCTGGCGGAGCGGGAGGAGATCCTCCGCCACAAGTGGCTCGAATCGGAGCGCCTCGGGTACGACATCGGATTTGAGCGGGCCCTGCTCGACTGGATTCGTCGGCACCGCGAGAAATGGCGGGCGGCACGGCGGGCCCAAGCGGCCGGTGCGCCGTCGCCGGTCGCGGGTCAACCGCCG
>CAZEJZ010000316.1:0-4269 GCA_964512415.1 uncultured Opitutaceae bacterium | reverse complement strand
CCCCTGCCGGTGTACGCCCACATCCCGCTGATCCTGAAGCAGAATGGTCCGGGAAAGATGTCGAAGCGCGACCAAGGGGCGCTGATCGAGGAGTACCAGCGTCGGGGCTTCCAGCCGGAGGCCTTGGTCAACTTCCTCTGCCTGCTCGGCTGGTCGCCCAAGAACGACGCCGAGAAGATGCCGTTGGAGGAGATCATCCGCCTGTTCGACCTGCCGGGCATCAACCAGAGCAATGCGCGGTTCGACGAGCGCAAGCTGGCGCACATGAACATGGCCTATCTGCACGCGATGCCGGCGTCGCAGTATGTCCCGCTCGCGCGTGGGTTCCTGGAGCAGCGTGGCTTCTTCGGTGCCGATCCGGTCGACGCGGAGTACGTGCGCGAGGTCCTGACCCTCTGTCAGGTCAAGGTACGTTCCCTCGAGGAGCTGCCGGCGGCGATCGGCTTCTTCTTCCGCGAGGACTTTGCCATCGATTCCAAGGCCCGGGACAAGATCCTCGCGAAGGGCGATCCCCGCGCGCGCCTGCGGGAGTTGCGGACCGCGCTGGAGCAGGCGGACTTCTCCACCGATGCCGCGGTGGAGGCGGCGGTGCAGGCGCTTGCCGTGCAGCACGGCACGCAGACCGCCGACTACATTCACCCGGGCCGGCTGGCGGTTTCCGGGGTGAGTGCCGGACCGACCTTCTACGGCATCTTCCGCGTCCTCGGTCGTGACCGCGTGCAGCGCCGGATTGACCGTTTCCTCGACTCGCTTCCCGCCACGCCATGAACCCTGCGCCTTCGCCCGCCTGTGTTGCCCTGATTGCCCACGACGCTCGCAAGGAGCAGATGGTGGCTTTCGTCCGTCGGCACGCGGCGTTCCTCGCAACGCAGCGGTTGATCGCGACGCGAACCACCGGCACCCTGATTCAGGCCCAGACCGGGCTTGTGGTCGAGACGATGCTCTCCGGTCCGATGGGAGGCGACCTGCAGATCGGTGCGCGGGTGGCGACCGGAGACGTCCGCGCGGTGGTGTTCCTGCGGGATCCCCTGACCGCGCACCCGCACGAACCGGATATCGCCGCCCTGCTCAAGGTCTGCGACGTCTACAATGTGCCCCTGGCCACCAACGAGGCGACCGGCGACATTCTGGTGCGCCACCTCGCGGAGGCCTCGCGTTGATCAGCGGGAGGACCCCGCGGAGCCGCCCTCGCCGCTGTCGGTGAACTCCTTGAGCAGGCCGGTGAGGTAGGGGATGAGCTGCTTCTTGCGGCTCACCACGCCCGGAAGGTCGAAGATTTCGTCCTTCTCGACGTGCGGGTAGGTGATGCGGGCGATGAAGTCGCGGTCACCCTTCACGATGAGCAGCGAATTCTGCGTGTGGATGTCGGTGACGAGGAGTGCGGCGAACAGGAGTCGCTCGTCGACCTGCAGCTTGCCGAGTTCGTCCGTGATCTGTCGCGAGTGTTTCCAGAAGTTGCCGAAGCCCAGCTCCTCCACCTGCGAGACCGAAAAGCGGAACGCATCCTCGTCGTAGATCTTGAAGTCGGCGCGAATGACGGCGGACGGCGGTTGCGCGAGGATGACCGATCCCGAGCTGAAGATCGCATCCGCCAGCGTCCGGGCGTCGACCTGGGCGATCTGGGCGAGCCAGCCCAGCAGGGCGGCGTCCTTCTCGGTCGAGGTCGGGGACTGCAGCAGCAACGTGTCGGAAATGATTCCGCCCATCATCACGCCGGCCATCGACGGGGACGGCGTGAGGCCCTCGCGCCGGAAGAGATCCGCCACGATGGTGCAGGTGGAGCCCACGGGCTCGTTGAGGAAGAGGATCGGCTGCTGCGTGTTCAAGGCCCCGACGCGGTGGTGGTCGATGATCTCGGAGATGTTGACCTCGGCCGCTCCGGGGACGGCTTGGGACAGCTCGTTGTGATCGACGAGGACGAGCCGCGTCTTCACCGGCCGCAGGATGTCGGTGCGGGTGAGGATTCCCTGGAGTTGTCCCTCGTCGTTCAGGACCATGAAGGCCGCCACGTTCGCCGTCGCGGACTTGCGGCGGAGTTCGGACAGGCGCAGGTCGGCGCTGACCGACGCGTACTTCCGGTCGATCAGGCGCTCAATCGTCGAGGCCGTGCGGATCACCCACGCGGTGGTCGCGGAGTCGTAGGGGCTGACGATGATGGAAACGCCACGGGCCTTTGCCTGATTCACGAGTTCGTCGTCAACCGGCAGGTTGCCCGTCACGATCAGGGCGCGGACTCCGATCTGGAGGGAGCGCTGCTGGATGTCCCAGCGATCGCCGACGATGATCATCGAGCGCTCGGGCGGGATGCCTTCCTCCTGCGAAATGCGCCAGAACGAGCGGACGTCCATGGCCCCCACGCGGACGAAGAGTTCCTCGGTGGAATCGGGGCGTTCGACGTGCACCACGCGGGCGCGCAGCGCGCGCGCGATGTGGGCGAGGCTGGTGAACACCTTGCGCATTTCGCGGACCTCGCGCAGGCGGGGGATGAAGAAGCCTCCGAGTTGGAACACGGAGACGGTGCCGACGAGCCGGCGATCGCCGGAGATGACGGGAAGGACGCGGATGTCGCGCGACTCGATCAGTTCGAGCGCCTCGGCGCAGGTCGCCGACTCGTGGACCGAGACGACGTCCTGGACCATGACGTCGCGGACCCGCGGCGTCACGTCGCTGAGGTAAAGTGGCAGCGGCTGGTTGAACCGACTGAGGATCGCGTCGATGCGGGCGTTGGAGTTGCCGCAGCGGGCGGCGACGAACCCGGACTGACCACGCGCCTCCTTGAACGCCGCGTAGGCGATGGCCGAGCAGATCGCATCGGCGTCCGGGTTGCGGTGGCCGACGATGTACGTCAGGGGTTTGTTCGCGGGAGGGGAGGCTGGGCTCATCGTCGGGACCGAGGTGCGGGGGGCGGGAAAAGGCGAGAGCTTAGCACACCTTGTCGGTTAAGGGAATGCCTCTCTGCCGCCGGATCCACCCGCCTGCTAGGGGCCCGACGGGGTGAGTCCGTCGGGACTGGCCAGACCGTTGCCGGTGTCGAGACCGTAGATGCGCCGATTTCCACCGGCTCGGATGCTCTGGCGGAGGTCCGAGGTAGCCTGGCCGCGCGACGTGGCGAGCTGGTCCCCGATGCGACGGTAGAACTGGACGTGACCGCCGAGGAAGAGGACATGTCCTCCGCCGTCGGCATAGGCCCCTTGGTTGGCATCGGTGGCCGCAGTGTTCCAGGTTCCGGCGGCGGTGAGTCCCCGCGTGAACGCGAGGGGAGTAGTCGCGGGGTCCGACAGTCGGAGGCCTCCCACCAGGTTGACGCTCGGGACGCGGGGGAGCAGGTCTGGGTTGAGGGTGGAGCGACTGCTGTCCGCCGGGTCGAGCACGCGGCCCAGCGGTGTGCCATCGTAGAGCGGATCGAGTCGGGAAAAGTAGAGACTGGATTCGTCGACGCCACCGCCGCGGGCCAGTTCGCCGAGGTAGGTGAAGTAACGCGAAGGCGGGTTCGCCCCGGTCGCTGACGGACCGGCAAGGGGATCTGGGAGCCGGTCCTGGCGCTCGGCCGCGTACAGGAGGGCCGCTTTTCCAATCTCGCGGAGGTTGCTCGCGTCTGCAGCCCGCTGGGCGACTTCGCGGACCCGGCCCACCGTGGGGATCAGGATGCCGGCGAGCACGCCGATGATGGCAATCACCGTAAGCAGTTCGATCAGAGTGAAGGCCGATGAGGGTTTTGTGATAGTGGTTTGCATTGCATAATGAATGCAAAAACGGATCAGCCCGAGGTAAAGCGGAAACCGCCGCCCCAAATGAGTGTGGGGCTGGACAAACCTTCGCGCAGGTTTCTACGGTGTGAGGCGATGAAGATTTACCTCGATGGGGCGCTCGTCGATTCAGCGGATGCGAAGATCTCGGTCTTCGATCACGGTCTGCTTTACGGGGACGGCATTTTCGAGGGCATCCGACTCTACGGGGGTAACGTCTTCCGGTTGGACGAGCACCTGGAGCGGTTGGAGTACTCCGCGAAGGCGATCCTTCTCACTCTGCCGTGGACGCGGAAGCAGATCAGTGACGCGGTGTGCGAGACGTGCCGGGCGAATGGGCTGAGCGACGGCTACATCCGCCTCGTGGTCACGCGCGGCGTGGGCGACTTGGGATTGTCGCCGTGGCTGTGCAAGCTGCCGTCGATGTTCATCATCGCCGACAAGATCGCGCTCTACCCGGCCAAGTACTACACGGAGGGCCTGGAGATTGTGACGGTGGCCACGCGACGGATGAATCCGGCGG
>CAZEJZ010000315.1:0-4269 GCA_964512415.1 uncultured Opitutaceae bacterium | reverse complement strand
GCTGATCGCCATGGACCGAACCCGGTGATCGCTTTGGAGCGAAACGCGTGATCGATTTGGGCGAAATACGCAACCTATCGACCAGGACATCACGGCGCTCCCCGCGCCGTTCGTGGTCCCCCAAGGCGTCCTCCTGCTGGCCTGGTGGGAGGACGAGCCGTTGGGGTGCGTGGCGCTGGGCGCGCTGGACGCGTCGACGGGCGAGGTGAAGCGGATGTACGTGCGCGCCGTCGCGCGGGGGAGCGGGATCGGGGCCGCGCTGCTGGACGCGCTCCTCGGGCACGCACGGGCGCTGGGCCATGTGCGCGTCCGCCTCGACACGGCCCCGGAGCTGACGCCGGCCATCGCCCTGTACGAGCGGTTCGGATTCCGGCCCATTGCGCCCTATCGGGAGAGCCAGTGCCTGGCGGCGCTGTACCTCGAGCGGTCGGTGACGATGTGGACTTCCCGTCTGGATGATCGATGCGCTCGATCAGGAGGCGGCGCGGCTCGGTGTCACGAGGCAGTCAATCATCAAGGTGTGGATCGCGGAACGTCTTGAGAAGCGAGTGTCCTGAGCGCGACGTAGTTGGAGCACAGCGGACAGCGCACCTGCCGCTCGTACCGCCGGGCGTTTTCCGAGGCTTGCTGCACTCGGGATGGCGGTGGCGCCCGCTGCGGGAGCCGGCGTTGCTGGCGAACGAGAACCGCGGTGGCTGACCGGACAGAGCGCGTGTATCTTTGTGTTGGCTTTTACCTGCGAGGTGTCCGATGGGCCAGGCGGTCGAGCTGATGGAGCGCATCACGGTCAACCCTGACCAGTGCGGGGGACGTCCGTGCGTCCGGGGCATGCGGATCCGCGTCAGTGACGTGCTCGATCTGCTGGCGGCCGGCCTGACGGCGGATGAGGTCGTCGAAGAGCTGCCGGACCTCGAGCTAGCTGACATCGCCGCCTGCCTGCGCTTTGCCAGCCGGCGTCTGGCGCACCCGACACTGGCCGCGTAGACCGCGCGGGCGCGCGAGGCCGGTGCGGCGGTGTTGACGAAGGACCACGATTTCGTTGACCTCGTTGAACGACACGGACCACCGCCCCAGATCGTGTGGCTGACGTGCGGGAACACGTCGAACGCCTTCCTCCACGACGTGCTCGCACGCGTGTGGCCGGAGGTCGCGGTGCTGATCGCTGCGGGGGAGCCGCTCATCGAAATCGGCGGAAGGGTCACCTGACTGGGCTTTACCCAAGCGCTGACCATGCCATTCCCGCCGTTTGACGCCTCGCCCCTGTCCGAGGAGGAGCTCGACGAACTCGACGCCTTCCTGATGGAGGACCGTGGCGATGACGACGGGATGATGCTGGACGCCATGGACGGCTACCTGCACGCGGTGGCCATCGGTCCCACCACGCTGACTCCGTCGCAGTGGCTCCCGGGCATTTGGGGACGTGCGGACGCCCAAGGGATGATGCCCTCCGGGGCAAGCCTTGCGCAGGTCAGTCGCGTTCTGGGCGTGCTACGATGCACTCCCGGCCACGGTGCAGGCGCTCGCCGATTAGCAGTGTGCGCTGCTCAAGGTGAATCCGCGGCACCCGTCCCTGCACTTCAAGCGCGTCAGCCGCTTTCACTCGGTACGCGTTGGCGCCCGCTACCGGGCATTGGCCGTGGATGTCCCGGATGGGATACTCTGGCTTTAGGTCGGGTCGCACGCAGACGACGATCGCCTTGTCGCATGACGATGGGTGGAGCTGACTACGGGCTCCGGACGCCTCTCAGTTCGGGGCGTTAGCCGAGGCAAGTGCCGCGTCAACTCGGCGCCTGCCGCTGATACTCCCCGGGCTCCCATTCGGCCGGAGGCTCACCGTTCCCATGCTGACCTTTGGCGTTCCCTTCATGGAAACCTTGTGGTCATCACGCACATTGGACCCGCTGGCGCAACCGATGTCGGCGAGGTGGGGAATTCCACAGTCGGCTGACAGCGTTCACCGTGTGAGACCACCCTCCACTAACCGTCAGCGAGCACAGTCGCGAGGCCCAGGTCGCAAACGGCGCGCACATCTTCCGGCCGCAATGTTCGATCAACCGGAATGCGCGCCGCATTTCGAATGACGTCTGTTGTCCCTGTGAACAGCCTGATCCTCATGTCGCGAATCTCGCCGAACTGCTTTGGCGTCAACTTCGGGCGAACCTGTTCTCGCCAGAGCACGGCGAGCTCGTCCCAGTGCCGACCGAAGAGCTGAAGCGTGTCGTGAATGTACAGAATGTCCTGTGCCTGCTTCGCCGGCTTGCGCGCCGCATGGATCAGCAGCTTCTGCGCGAGGAACGCGGCGGGATTGGCGAGGTTGATGGTCGTTGGCTCGCTGAGCGAAGAACGGGGATCGCCGCCCATGGGGAGCTGCCACGGCGCGATCAGCAACACCTCGAGATGCCGCAGCGTCTGTGCTGAGATGCCCGCTCGCGAGATCGTCGCGTTCGCGCGTCCGTCGCGCCGTGTGCCATCGCCGGTCAGTGGCGTGAGGAACTCGGCGTAGAATCCTTGATTGTCGGTACCGAGAAAGTACTGCGCGATCGGTGGCGTTTCGCCCGAGCTGAGTTCCTCGCGAAAGCCGGCATCTGACAGCGCCTGTGAGATCCTGCCATCAAGGGCCGCCTGTGTGCCGAACGCCACATCAGCATCGCGGGTACGGACCGGCTGGTAACCCGGGCGCGTGGCCTGCGGGTGCTCGTAATGCAGGCGATGTGCCCAGCCGCCGACGAAGACCAACTGCGGGAGCCAGGGACGCAGCGCAGCGACCAGTCGCTCGAACTCGTGCAGGTCCGCATTCACGCGACTGGCGCCTCGCAGATCGGCTCAAACACCTTCCGCCAAATGAGCGCCGCTTGTTCCGCGCCGCGGGAGGGATGACCCGAGACGTCGAGCCACACTTGGATGATGTCGCAGGCGGGGCGTCCACCTGGTGCGAGCATTCCGCGGCGCACGGAAGCGGGTGCACGCGATCGCCGAACGATCACGTCGGGTGTATCGTAGGCTCGAGCCGGGACGAAGCCAGCGTTGGCCAGTCGTTGCCACGCGCGTTCATCGAGCGCGTAGGCGTAGGGTGGCACGCCCTCGACGAAGCCGAACCAATGTTGCTGCGCCGCAGCGAACAGCGCCCAGCAGGCATCGCCCTGTTGCATCCAGCGTTCGAGGGCGATGGGTGCCTGGGCCGGCACCAGTGCGCGCCACGCTTGTTCGAGCACCGGCTCGGCGTGCACCGCCGCTTGCCAACGGTTCAGAAGGTCTCGCACACGGACGAGTTGCAGATGCGGCGCACCCTCATCCAGGTAACCCTCTCGCGCAAGGTCACGAATGATCCGCGATGCGCTCATGATGGAGACGCCGGCGGCGGCCGCGAGGTCAGTTGCGCCGACATAGCGTTCGCGTGGGGCGCTGAGCATCTCCGTGGGAATCCTCGGTGCGAGCAGGACCTTCAGGAGCCACTGGTTGATGTCCGAGAAGCGGAGGCCGCGACGCTCCACGGGCTGAGGGGCACGCGGCGTCCGCGGCAGTCGAGGGGGGGATGCGTTGAGGTCCTGGAGCTCCGCACCCACGAGATGGATCGCACCGGCGAGGTCCATCACTCCGCCTGCAGCCCTCGGGGCGAACGTCTTGATGAATGCAAGCACGGCAGCGGCTGCCTTGTCCGAGATGCGGTCAGCCGCGACAATCGCCACTGGGTGGTGCCCTGCCAGCTCTGCGGCGTGCTGTGCCTGAAGCCAGGCTTGTGACCAGAGCGGGATCAGGCGGTCGGCCCGGCCTTCCGCAATGAACTTCACCTCGATGACGACGCGGTACTGGCCACGTTCGGCGATGAGGTCTCCTCCGGATTCGCGTGCGCTCCATGGCGCGTGCTCAACCATCCAACCGGCGCCGACGAGCGCAGCGGCTACCGACTCGACGATCTTGCGGTCCCGGGCTGCAGGTGTCCTGGCGGGCTGGGCTTTGCGGTGAGGCATCGGAGCGTCCTTGGTAAACCTGGCCACGTTAAATTACATGGCCATGATAGTTAACTTGGCCAAGGTAGCAAAGATATGCAAGTGCCAACTGGCGGCGTTGTAGGCGATCACCCTGTCTTCCGCAGTAGCGATCACCCGGATTTACGTGTACTTAGCGGAAGATCCGCGGACACTGCGGGGCGGTAAGCTGGGGTCTCAGGAAGGGGGCTACGCGGCGCGCAGGGCGACCTCCTGGCGCCCCAGGTGATCGGTAAAGGTTTGCAGCGGGGTCCGGCCCTGCGTGCGGTAGCCATGGTGGGCC
>CAZEJZ010000314.1:0-4277 GCA_964512415.1 uncultured Opitutaceae bacterium | reverse complement strand
TGCACGGAAATGACTCCGGCTGGGACAACAGCACCATGCTGCGGCAGGGTACACCCCTCGTCGCCCCCGATCTCAACGCATTCCTCATCCGGCAGTGCGGGTTTCTCGCGGAACTTGCCGAGTCGCTGGGGATCGCCGCCGCAGCCTCCGACTGGCGACGGGAAGAGGCGCGCCTCCACGCCGCTCTGATGAAACACTTGTGGCGCGACGACCACTTCGTCGCCCTGAAGATGCCGGAGGGCCAACCCGTGCCAAACCTCAGCTTGGTCGCCCACCTGCCGCTTGTCATCGCCGACCAGTTGCCCCCCGCGGTGACCCGGTGCCTCGTCACGCAGCTGAAGTCTTTCCTGACCGAGTGGGGCCTCGCAACGGAACGCGTCGACAGTCCTTTGTATTCAAGCGATGGTTACTGGCGCGGACCCATCTGGGGGCCCTCGACCTACCTCGCCGTGCTCGGGCTGCGGCAAGCGGCGGAGCACGCGCTCGCGGCGGACGTCGCAGCCCGGTTCTGCCGTCTGTGCACCCAGTCCGGATTCGCGGAGAACTTCGACGCGCTCACCGGCAAGGCCCTCCGCGACCCGGCCTACACCTGGACCGCCAGTTCCTTCCTGCTGCTCGCCAGCGAGGGCGTGGGCTCCGCGACCAGGCCCGAGGCGCCCGGAAGCCCTTGACCAAGCGTCGCCGGCGGCGGAACCGGGGAAGCCGATCGTCGGACCGGAGTCGGACCGCATCGAGGGACACGGCAGCCAGTCGACATCACCCGCGCGGGCTTCGGCGCGGAGAGAACGCAAAACCCTAAACCCGTCGACCCGGTCCCCACTCTTCGGTGTAGACCCGTAGACCCCAGATTTTCGGCGGGGCACTTTCTCTTAAACCTCTACCCCGCAACCTTTTCCCCAGATGGTGGACCTTACTGGACTCGAACCAGTGACCTTTTCCATGTCAAGGAAACGCTCTAACCAACTGAGCTAAAGGTCCGCGAAAACTGAGCTGCGAAGTAAGCAGGAACTGGGGCGGTGCGCGCAAGGAAAAAGCTCAACCGGGCATCACCTGGAGAACGGCGCCCGCCCGCTCCCGATCACGCCCGATCTGGGCCCGCAATTCATCAAGATCCGCGAATCGCTGCTCCGCCCGCAGGAAGTGCAGCCACTCCACGTCCAACGCCTCTCCGGAGCCGAAAGGACAGGATCCGAGGACGTGGACTTCGAGCCGCGGTGCCGTCGCCTGCTCCACGGTCGGTCGAAGTCCGTAGTTCGCCACCCCGGGAAATCCCGGCTCCGTCGCCGCCGCATCCGAGCGGCGCACGCGCACCGCGTACACGCCGAGGCGCGGCCGCAGTTCCGGGTCCCAGGGCAAGTTCAGCGTGGGAAATCCGATCGTCCGCCCGAGTTGCTTGCCCGGCGTGACCACACCCTCGCTCCGGTAAGGCGAGCCCAGCAACGCGTTCGCGCGCTCGATCTCCCCCGCTTCGAGGAGTCCGCGAATCCGCGTGCTGCTCACGCGCTCCGACCCGGAAACAACGCTGGCGACCACCGATACCTCCACCCCGAGTTGCCGACCCTGCTCCACCAGGAACGCCGCATCCCCGCGGCGATTCCGCCCGAAGCGCCAGTTCTCGCCGATCGCCACCGCTCCGAGTCCTGGCAGCAGGCGCTGCAACCGTGGAAGGAAGTCCTCCGCCTCCAGCGCGGCAAACTCCACCGTGAAGGGCTCGACAATCACGTGATCCACTCCCACGTCCAGCAGGGCCCGCACCCGCGAAGCCAGCGGCAGCATCAGACGCACCGGATCCGCCGGACGAAAGAGTCGGCTGGGATGCGGATCGAACGTGAGCGCCAGCGCGCACCCGCTGCTCCGGCGGGCCCACTGCACCGCCGCCTCGACGACCGCACGATGGCCGCGATGGACGCCGTCAAAGACCCCGATCGCCACGGCCCGCGGGCCCGGAGGCAATGACGCGGCGGAGGCCAGCCCGTGCAGCACTCGCCCCGGCTTCACGTCGCAAAACCGGCCGGAACGGCGTCCCGCACCGAAATCAAGCGCGCGGCAATGTCCGCCCGCGCCATCGCCTCGAACTGATCGATGGTCAGCGCCTGCTCCACCCGGAAGGTGTGCGTCGCCGTGCGACGCAGAGCGGACAGGTGACCCCCGCAGCCCAATTTGTTGCCGAGGTCATGCGCGAGCGTGCGCACGTAGGTGCCCTTGCTGCAGCGCAGACGAAAATCCAGCTCCGGCGGCGCAAATCGAGTCAGTTCCCAGCTCATCACCCGGATGAAGCGAGGCTCCCGCTCGACCTCCTCACCTTTGCGCGCCGACTTGTAGAGGGGCACACCGTCGATCTTGATCGCGGAGAACATCGGCGGCGTCTGGTACTGGTCGCCGAGGAAGGTCGCGATCGCCGCGTTCACCTGCGCCTCCGTCAGCGGGGGCACCGGGCGGGTCTCCACCACTTCCCCCTCCGCATCCTGGGAATTCGTCGACACGCCGAGACGGATCGTGCCCGTGTACTCCTTGTCGAGGCTGATCAGGAACTGCGACGCGCTCGTGGCCTTGCCCACGAGCATGATCAGCAGGCCCGTCGCCATCGGATCGAGCGTGCCGGCGTGCCCGATCCGCTTCATCGCGAGCTTGCGCCGCACCCGCGCGACCACGTCGTGCGAGGTGTGATCGCTCGGCTTGTCGATCAGGAGGATGCCTTCCAGTTCCTTGACGGGGGCGAGCATGGTCAGAGAGAGCGGCGGACGGCATCACGCTCGGCGAGGCGCTCAGCCAGCGCGCCCTCGAGACGGGCCCGGAATCCGGCGGCCGACTCGCCGCGCAGGCTGAGGCCCGCGGCGCAGGCGTGGCCGCCACCGCCGAACCGGCCGGCCACCTGATCCAGCCGCAGCGCGGGATCCTTCGCACGCAAACTCGCCTTCACGCCGTCGGGCCGCTCCTCGATGAGCACGCCGACGTCGACACCCTCGATGCCGCGGGCGTAATCCACCAGACCTTCCGTATCTTCGGCGCTCGTGCCCGTCTCTTGGAACACGCCGAGTGGGAGCGTGCCGATGCAGACGCGTCCGTCGCAGCGGCGCTCGAAACTGCCGAGGAAGCGCCGGAGCAATTCCACGCGTCCGGGACTCTCCTGCTCAAAAAGCTCCTGCCCGATTTCCGCCGGGCGGGCCCCGCGCGCCACCAACTCCGCAGCCAGAAGAAACGTTTCGCGCGTCGTCGACTGGAAGCGGAACTGGCCCGTATCGGTCACGATGCCGACGTAGAGGGCCTGCGCCGTGAGCGCGTCAATCGGGAGTCCCGCATCGAGGAACAGTCGGGCGAGGATCTCGCACGTCGCCGAGGCGCGCGTCTCGATCAGGTTGTACTGGGCGAAGCCTTCGTTGGAAAGGTGGTGATCGATGTTGCCGAGCGGGCTCGGCAGCCGAGCCCGGAGCTTCTCGCCCGCCCGGAGATGGTCGGCGCAGTCGACGAAGATCGCGGCGGGATCACCGGCGAGACCGGCCGCCGGCGTGAAGGTCAGATCCCCCACCAGGAACGCGAGACGGCGCGGCACGGGATCGGCGTTCGCGCAGACGACGGGATGACCCAGCGCGCGCAGCACGCGGGCCAGCGCGACCTGCGAACCGATGCAATCGCCGTCCGGACGCGCGTGGCCCACGACCGCCACGGGGCGCGTGCCAAGGTCAGCGAGCAGGCGCTGGAAACGCTCGGAGAGCGACGGGGAGACAGCGGCGGGAGCGTCCATGAGCGTGACCCGGATCCTTGGACCGGCGTCTCAGGAGGACGAACCGCCCTCGGCGGCCGGACGGGCACGGCGCCGCTCGTCTTCCTCGATCGCGTCGAGGAGCTGTTGGATGCGTGCACCCCGCTCGCCGGATTCATCCAGCACGTAGACCCAGCGCGGGTTCCACTTCAGAATGACCCGGCGCCCCAACTCGCGGCGGATCTCCTCGGCGTGGCGTCGCAGCCAGCGCAACCGGTCCACCGCGAACTCCGGGGTGCCGATCACGCCGATGTGGATGCGTCCTGTGCGCAGGTCGTCGTCGACGTCCACCGCGGTGACGGTGATCGTCACGGCGTCCTCCCGGTACTGCCGGTGCAGGTAGTCGCTGAGCTCGCGTTGGACGAGTTCGTTGATGCGGAGGCTGCGGTTCGACACGGGGAAAAAGGCGTTGGAAGGTGCGGAGGACGACGGACGGCCCACCCCAGCGCGCCGGGAACGGGCCCGGAGCGGCGGTGGACGCGGCTCGACGCGGCGGCTGTGCGCGACGCGGCGGTGG
>CAZEJZ010000313.1:0-4277 GCA_964512415.1 uncultured Opitutaceae bacterium | reverse complement strand
GTCGTCCACGTCGACGGGGTGAACGGATAGAGGCGCCGCAGCCAGTCCGGCAAGGGAGCGGGGTGGTTCATCACCATTCGAGATCGAGCATGAGGCAGTTCAGTCCGGAGCCGATACCGAGGAGCCCGACATGGCTGCCGCCCGCAATCGCGCCCGCGTCCTCGGCGGCGGCCAGCGTCGCCGGCAGCGAGACCGAGCCCATGTTGCCATATTCCGCAAACGTCGAGAAATCGCGCGCCAAGTCCAGGCCGAGCCGCTCGTAGAGCCGTCGGCGATGGACGCTGCCGACTTGATGGCAGACAAAGCGCCCGAAGCCTTCCGCGCCGCGTCCCGACGTCTCGCGGAACTCACTCCACGTCTCGGCGGCGAGGGCGACGCCCGCCTCCAGCAGTTGTTCGGAGTCGGTCTGCATCGCGAGAGCATCGGCGCCGTGGGTGTCGCCCTGGCAAAGCTCGCTGTGGGCGGTTGCCGCTCGCGCCACGCCCGAGTGCAGGCGGTGTCCGCGTGGAGCGAGGTCGCGGTGGCAGACCAGCGCACCGACGGCCCCGGAACCGATGGTGAGATTCGCGAAGTACGGCTTGATCTGATCCCGCGTGAGTGGAGCGGTTGCGAGGTGACGGATCGTCTCATCGACCAGCGGACGGCCGTTCTCACCAGCAACGACGAGCGCGCAGCGGATCTGGCCTGATTCGATCAAGCCGCCCGCGACGGTGAGCGCATTCAAGAACCCGAGGCAGGCGTTGGAGAGATCAAAGATCTGCGCGCTCGGCGGAAGGCCGATCTTGCGGTGCGCGAACGCGGCCGTCGCGGGCTCCAGCATGTCGCGGCAGACCGCCGCGTGGATGAACAACTCGACCGCCTCCGCCGGGATGGACGAGCGGGCCAGCACCGCGCGGCCGGCGGCCGCGCTGGCATCCGAGGGCCGCGTCCCGACTGGCCAGACGCGGCGTTCGTGGATTCCGGTCATCAGCTCGAGCCGCCCCTCCGGCAGGCGCAGGCGGCGGTACAGCGGCTCCAGTCGGCGCTCGATCTCCGCGCTGCTCAGGCGTTCCGTCGGCAGGACTGCGGCCAAGGAATCGACGCAGGTGGAGCGAAAGTGGAACCGCGCCATGGTCAGGGGTGCTTGGGCCGCATCGCGAGGCGGATGACCTCGGCGTCGAATTCGTTCGAACCCAGGCCGGCGTCCACGACCACGGTCGATCCGTTCATTCCGATGCTCCGTTCGCTGAGAAGGAACAGCGCGGCGTTGGCCACCTCGGCCGTCGCCAGCGCACGCTTCCGGAAGGTCAACTTCTCGGCGTAGAGGTAACTCTCCAGATATCCAGGGATGCCCGCCGATGCGCTGGTCTTGAGCGGCCCCGCCCCGACGACGTTGAAGCGGATTTCCGAAAACGCGCTGAACGACTTGGCGAGAAACCGGGAGCAGGAATCGAGCGCCGCCTTGATGGGACCCATGTAGCCGTAGTTGTCGGGCGTCACCAGCAGAGAGGAGATCCCGATGCTGACCACGGACGCGTTCGAGGCGAAGAGCGGTCGGAACGCCTCAGCCAACTCGACCAGCGAAAACGCCGAGATCGCGGTGGCCTGCAGGAAGTCGCTCCGCCCCGTCTGGTGGAACGGCTTGAAGCCCTGGGCATAGTTCGCGAACGCGATGGAGTGGACCAATCCATGGATCGGCCCGTATCCCGCCGCCGCCACTTCGCGGGCCAGCGCCGCCGCGGCCCCCTCCCTCTCCACGTCGCAGACAAAGGTCGGACGACTGCCCAGCAGCGCGGCGAGCGAGGCTTTCCGCGTCTCGCTGCGCACGCTGTAGACAACCTTGGCCCCCTGCTCTTCCAAGGCGCTGGCGATCGCCCACGCGACGCTCTTGCGGTTCGCCACGCCTGTGACGACGAACACCTTGCCGGCGAGATTGAGGAAGTCGGCCATGGCGCGTCTAGGTGGAGGGCTGGTTTGCGGACGGCGCGTCGCCGGCCGGGATCTTCCACGCCACCGTGAACTCCACGTTCAGCACGCGCACGCCATCAGCCTTGCGCATGGAACCCGTCATCAGACTGAACTCGCCCAGACGCTCCTTGCGCCGGACCTCGATCAGCACCGTGTCACCGGGATAAATGGGCTGCCGGAAACGCACGTCGTTGATCTTGGCCAGCAGCGGCACCCCGGGAGTTGAGACCCCCTCCGGACCCACCGCTCTCGCGAGAAAAAGCGCACCGGTCTGGAAGACCGCCTCGCACAGCAGCACACCCGGCGTGATGGGAGCGCCCGGATAATGCCCGCGATAGAAATCCTCGTCTGCGCGCCAGGTCCGCCGCGCGATCAGGGAATCGGCCGTTTCGCTGACGATCTCGTCAACGAAGAGGAAGGGCGGGCGGTGCGGAATGAGGGAGGTGACGTCGTCGGACATGGGACGCAAGGACCCCGGAGAGCGTGTACGTCGCGCGTTCGAAGGAAACCGCAATCTTTGCGGACTTCAGGTGCCGATCTCGGTCGGCGCGAGCTGGGAAGCGAGGTGCTGCCCCAGCGCGAGGCCCGAGAGCGCGGCGGCCTCCACCCGACCGCCGAGAAAGGCGTCACCCGCGAAACCGAGGGACAACGACGGGATCCAGGCGAACGCCTGCGGCAAGGACCCCACCGGCTCGCTGTACCGCCAGCGATGCAGGGTCGCCGACGTCACGCCGCGGCCGCCCAGCCACGCGCTCGCGGCGTCGGTCATCTGCTCGAGGACCTCCGCCTCGGGGCGCCCATATTCCTTCGCGGAGAACTCCGGCGTCGCGTGCAGCGTCAGCGCCGTCGGCCGGCAGAGCCCTTTATGACTGTTGTCGGCCACCCAGCGCAGGGGCCCGTCCGTGGGGGCGACGCCTTCCACCGGCACGGCGCTTGGCCCATCCAGCACGAGAAGCGCGGCAAGGCAGGGTCGATAGCTCACGCTGCGCAGCTGCGGGGCGAGTTCATCCGGCAATCTCACGCCCCCGGCATCGAGCAGTGCGAGGGCCTGCGGCATCGGGGCCGTCAGGACCAGTCGCTCGGCGCGAAACATCCCATCGTTCTCAATGTCCAGCTCCCAGTAGCCGCTCGGATGGTGGCGCGCGACCGTGACCTTGCGTTCCCGCTGCACGTCGACGCCCTCGGACAGGAGTTTGGGAACGGCGGTCATGCCGCCGCGCCCGATCCAGCGGTGTGCGGAGCCCGGCCAGAGATCGGCCTTGCCCAGTGAGGCCCAGCGCTGAACCTCGGAGGCGAACCCGTCCTCACGCGCCGTGAAGAACTGTGCTCCGGTATCGAACACGGCATCGCCAACGCGCTTGGTCGCCATGCGACCTCCCACGCCACGGCTCTTTTCCAGGACCACGAGGCGCGCCCCGGAAGCCGAGAGAACGCGCGCGGCGGACAAGCCCGCCACGCCCGCACCGATAATCGCGATGTTTCGATTCATGAAAGGAGTTGGGATACTGCTTGGTTGCGACCGAGCATGTCGCGCAACGCGTCTCCGAGGGACGGATGCTGAAAGACAAACCCGTCCTCGAGCAATCGCCTCGGCTGCACCCACTGGCTCGCGAGGAGCGTTTCGTCCGCCATTTCCCCGAAGGCGGCGCGCAACGCGGCAACGGGAACAGGCAGGACGGCGGGACGGCGGAGGGCGCGCCCAAGTTCCCGGGCGAAGTCGGCTCCGTTGACCGGATGCGGCGCGACGAGGTTGTAGGGTCCGCGCGCACCGGGCCGAGCCAGCAAGTACGCGATGGCTGCGATCTCGTCCTCCAGCGAGATCCAACTCACTCCCCTCCGCCCCCGGCCAATCGGCCCTCCCAAACCCGCACGGAAAATCGGCAGCATCCGGGCCAGCGCCCCGCCGCGCGGAGACAGGACGATCCCCGTGCGCAGAAGCACCGGTCTTACGCCGGCCGCTTCGATCCGTGCGGCCTCACGCTCCCACTCGCCCGTGAGTTCAGCGAGGAAGCCCTCGCCCGCGACACCAGCCTCGTCGACGCCGCGATCGGTCCGCGTGCCGTAGATGCCAATCGCCGAGGCCGAAAGGAAGACAGGCGGCGGTTGGCTGGTGCTTCGCATCGCATCGACCAAGGCCCGCGTACCGTCGACCCGGCTGGCGCGCAGTTCTGCTTTGCGGGCTGTGCTCCAGCGCCGGTCCGCGATCCCGGCGCCGCCGAGACTGACCAAGGCGCGGGCTCCGGACAGCACGTCGCCCCGGCTCTCGGGGCGCTTTGGATCCCAGAAACGCTCGTCGTCCGTCCGAGCGGGACGGCGCGCCAGCCGTGCCA
>CAZEJZ010000312.1:0-4301 GCA_964512415.1 uncultured Opitutaceae bacterium | reverse complement strand
CCCTGCTTGTTGACGATGCGGACCATGAACTGGTTCCGCACGCTCTCGGCATCGAGGAAGAACGGTGCGCCGATCATGCGGGTGACGCTCATGGCCGCCGGCCGCACGGTTGACAGCGCCCACGAAGCGACGCCGATCCCGGCGCAGAGCAGGAGGCTGTAGAGGATCGTGCGCGGCCGCACCCAGCGCGTCCGGCGGCCCGCAAGGGCCACCTGCGACGTGTAGCGGATCAGCCCCCGCTCGCGCTCGACCTTGTCCATCATCTCGTCGCACGCGTCGATGCACGCCGTGCAGGCCACGCACTCGATCTGCAGGCCCTGCCGGATGTCGATTCCCGTGGGGCACACCTGCACGCAGCGCCGGCAATCGATGCAGGCCCCCGCGTCCGGCGTGCCGATCTTTCCCCTCGGCTCACCGCGCGTCGCATCGTACGCGATGACCAGGGAATGATCGTCGATCAGCGCACTCTGCAGCCGACCGTACGGGCAGATCACGATGCAAAGCTGCTCCCGGAACCAGGAGAAGTTGAAGTACAGGATCCCGCTCGCGAGGAACACGAAGACGAAGGCGCTCCAGTGCTCCCTCGGCGCCTCGTGCATCATCGACCACAGCTCCGGCAGGGAGACGAAGTACGAGAGGAAGAGATGCGCCACCCCAGCAGATATCAGGAAGAACAGCGCGTGCTTGAGCGCGCGGCGCGCGATCTTCGACCCCGACCACGGCGCCTGATCGAGCGCTCGCCGCGCAACGGCGTCACCCTCAAGGAAGGCTTCGACGCGCCGGAAGACATGCTCCAAGAAAACGGTCTGCGGACACGCCCAGCCGCACCACACCCGTCCCAGCAGGGCGGTCACGTAGAATAGCGTGAACGCGAGCCCCGTGATCACGAAAAACAGCAGCCATGCGTCCTGGAAGGCCAGCGTGGCGCCGAACAGGTGGAACCGCCGTCCCGCGACATCGAGGAAGACGGCGGGAGCACCGTTGATCGGGATCCACGGCAACGCCACATACAACGCGATCAGCGCATAGGCTGACCACATCCGTGCGCGCGCGAAGCGGCCCTTGACCGACGCTGGGTGAAGAAAAACGCGCGACCCATCCGCCGCGATCGTCGTGACCGAGTCGCGCGTGGGCTTGGGTGGGAGCGAAGTCGAGGCCATGGTGGGGAAGGCCCGCGGGGGAGCTCTGGGTGACGCGCGTCCGGAGGGGTTCAGGACCGGACCGGCGTCGGAGCCGAGGGAGGGAGGATCATTTCGCAGCGAGCGCGAGATCAGCGGGAGGGGTGTGGTGACTCAGGATGAACGCGAGGACCTCGGACACCTTCTTGGGACCGAGGATCGGTCCCCACGCGGGCATGCCCTTGGTCAGCACGCCCTCGTTGACGACCTTCAGCAACTGGGTCGGCTGGGACCCGTGAATCCAGACGGCGTCGACCAGGTTGGGACCGATGCCACCGGTGAGAGTGACGTTGTGGCAACTCGCACACGTCGCGTTGAACGTCGCGCGCCCCGCGTCGACGAAGACCGCGTTGCGGCTCATCTTCCACAGCGAGGCGTCGTCCAGCGCCGCGTTGGCGGCGAGCTTCTGGGCCTCGACGCGGGCGAGATGCTGATCGATCTGGGCTCCGTCGCTCGTCGGCAGGCCGGATTGCTGGAAGTACATCCAGTACCCGATCCAGAAGACGATCGTGGCGTAGAACGTGAGCAGCCACCAGTTCGGCAACCGCTTGTCGTACTCCTGGATGCCGTCGTAGGTATGCGGCCGGAGCGGATCTTCGCCCGGGGGAGGCGGCGAGGGAGGCAGTGAATCGGGGGACTTCATGAGGGATCCTCGAAGGGCAGTCGGGCTTGGCGCTCCACCTGCTCGGGCTTCATTCGCAGGGCCTGACGGCCGATCGCGAAATACACCGTCGCGGAGACGACGAAGGAAATCAGCGGGAAGATGGAGACCCAGTGATCGAAGAGGAGTCGGCGGAACATGGCGAAAAGGCGGTGCGGCGGGATCAGGGCTTCAGTGAAGCGGTGCGCGGGGCGACGGCCTGGTACTTGCCGAGTCGCTGGAGGTAGGCGATCAGAGCGACGATCTCGCGGTCGGGCGCGGTGAGTTGCTGCGTCGCCTTGAGCTCATCGGTGATGGTCTTCGCCTGCGCCTCGACCTTGGCCTGCACCTCGGCGGGCGACATGGCGGGATACGGCACGGCCAGCATGCGCTGGACGTTCAGCTTGCCGTACAGCGAAGCGACGTCGGTGCGGTTGGTGTAGAGCCACGGGTAGGCCGGCATGTTCGACCCCGGTGAGGTGGCGCGCGGGTCCGCCATGTGGACGAAGTGCCAGGCGGCGTTGTACTTTCCGCCGACCCGGGCGAGATCCGGACCGCTGCGGCGCGAGCCCCACTGGAAAGGATGGTCGAAGAGCGACTCACCGAGGCGGGAATAGTCGCCGTAACGGAGCACATCCGGCACCATCGTGCGGATCATCTGCGAGTGACAATTGTAGCAGCCCTCGCGGACGTAGATGTCGCGGCCCGCGAGCTCGAGCGGCGTGTACGGCACGGCGATGCGGTCCTCCATGTTTTGCGCCTTGTTCACCACCACGGTTGGGATGATCTGGATCAACCCACCGGCGGCGACCGCCACGAAGGTCAGCACGGTGAAGGATGCGGCACTGACGAGCAGGCGCTCGTGCCACCCGGCCCAGCGCGTCCCGCGGGTGGCGAAGTGCGCGACCGCGAGAATGGCGGAAATCGCGCCGCCGAAGAGACCGATGACCTGCAGGCCCGGCCCGCCGAACATCCACACGCAGGCAAAGAGCGTGCCCAGGGCCGAAAAGACCACCGGCGGATTGAAGAGCGTCGACCACGCCCCCAGTCGCTCCTCCTGCGGCACCGCACTGCGGGCGAACACCTCGATCGTCCCATCCACCGGCTGCGCGCCGCGGATCGTGCGCACCGCGTTGTAGACCATGATCAGGAAGCCGACCAGGTACAGCCCGCCGCCGATCACCCGCATCAGCATCATCGGGCGGATCGTGTTCAGCGTATCGAGGAAGTTCGGGTACGCGAGCACCGAGCGCCCCTCGGTGGTGGCGTTGAGCATCAGGCCCTGCGTGATGCCGGAGGTCCACATCGCGGCGACGTAGAGCAGGATGCCGACCGTCCCCAGCCAGAAGTGGAGATTGGCGAGTCCGACCGAGTAAAGCGGGCGATTCCAGAGCCGCGGCAGCAGCCAGTACACCATGCCCGCCGCCATGAAGCCGTTCCAGCCGAGGGCGCCGGAATGCACGTGGCCGATGATCCAGTCGGTGTAGTGCGCCAGCGCGTTGACCGACTTGATCGACAGCAGCGGTCCCTCGAAGGTTGCCATCCCGTAGAACGTCACGGCAGCCGCATAGAACTTGAGGACCGGATCGGTGCGCAGCTTGTGCCACGCCCCGCGAAGCGTCAGCAGGCCGTTGAGCATGCCCCCCCAGGAGGGAGCCCAGAGCATGAGCGAGAAGGTCATGCCCAGCACCTGCAGCCAGTTGGGGAGCGCGGTGTTGAGCAGGTGGTGCGGGCCGGCCCAGATGTAGACGAAGACCAGGGACCAGAAGTGGATCACCGAAAGCCGGTAGCTGTAGACCGGACGTTCCGCCGCCTTCGGCAGAAAGTAGTACATGATGCCAAGGATCGGCGTGGTCAGGAAGAACGCCACGGCGTTGTGCCCGTACCACCATTGCACCAAGGCGTCCTGCACCCCGCCGAACACCGGGTAACTGTGCAGGAGGCTCGTCGGGATCGAGAGGTGGTTGACGATGTAGAGCATCGCCACGGTGATGATCGTCGCGATGTAGAACCAGATCGCGACGTAGAGACTCGGCTCGTTGCGGCGGGCGAGCGTCCAGAAGAAGTTCACCGCGAAGACGACCCAGATCAGCGCGACGGCGATGTTGATCGGCCAGATCAGCTCGGCGTATTCCTTGCCGCGCGTGAAGCCCAGCGGCAGCGTGATCGCGGCGGCGACGATGATCGTCTGCCAGCCCCAGAAGTGCAGCGACGAAAGGAAGTCGCTCGCCAGCCGCGCCTTCACAAGGCGCTGCGTCGAGTAGTAGACGCCGGCGAACATCATGTTGCCCACGAAGGCGAAAATCACCGCGTTGGTGTGCAGGGGCCGCAGCCGCCCGAACGTCAGCCACGGCAGATTGAAGTTCAGCCGCCAGAAGTTCAGCTGGGAGGCCACCAGGACACCGACCAGCATGCCCACGACGCCCCAGAGCATCGTGTCGCGCAGGCACGGCTTCTTGCCCTGATTGGCTCGCTGGTCAGTT
>CAZEJZ010000311.1:0-4302 GCA_964512415.1 uncultured Opitutaceae bacterium | reverse complement strand
GATCCCGGCCGCCGTGCAGGTGCGCGCGGTCGAGGTGATCGGCCAAGGGGCCCGTGACGACGCGGGTCGCGTGCTGGTGGAGGCGTGGCCGCGGCTGCAACCCCCCGCGCAGACCGCCGCACTCAAGGTGTTGCTCGCGCGGCCCGCGCTCAGCGTCGAGTTGCTCCATGCCGTCGAGCGCGGCCAGGTGCCGGCCACGGATTTCTCCGCGGCGGACATCGAAGCCCTCTGCTCACACCGCTCCGCGGACGTCGCGACGCTCGCGCGCCGCGCTCTCGCGTCGGTGCGACCCAAGTCGCGTGAGGAGGTCCTCGCGACCTTCCAGCCCGCGATCGATCTCCGCGGCGATGCGGTGCGCGGCCGCGAGGTCTTCGAGCAGCGCTGCATCGTCTGTCATCGCGCTGGCGAGCACGGCGTGGAGGTCGGGCCCAACCTGCTCACGGTGAAGAGCCGTGGACGCGATGGCCTGCTCACCGCAATCGTTGATCCGCACCGTGAGGTCGCACCGGCCTACGTCGCTTACACCGTGAACACAAAGGAAGGCGCAACCTTCCAAACCCTGATCACCCGCGATGATGCATCCGGCCTGACCCTGCGTCTGATGGGCGGCATCGACGTCACGCTCGCGCGCAGCGCGATTGCCGGCAGTTCCTCGGAAGGGCGGAGCCTGATGCCGGAGGGGCTGGAGTCGGGTCTCACCGTGCAGGCGATGGCCGATCTGCTGACCTACATCGAGCAGCTGCGCTGACGGGCCCGGCTCCGCGGCGGGCGGCGCAGGCGTGGTGGGTTCACGGATCGACGAGCATGGGCATCCAATTGCCCTGCTTGACGACGGGGCGCTGGCCGGAGGCCGGGAACGAGGCCCGCACCGCGTTGCGGAGGCGGGGGGAGAGCTCGGCGACGGTGGCGGCGTGCTCGCCGCGCTCGGCGAGATTGGTCAATTCGCGGGGATCGTTCGCGTGATCGTAGAGCTCGCGGCCCTGCCGGCCGTCGTCCCACTCCGTGTACCGCCAGCGCGCGGTGCGCAGGCTGTACCCGGAGTACATGGCCTCGCCGGACCCGCGGGTGACCTGACACAGCGCCCAGCCCCGGCCCTCGCGCGAGGGATCGGCGAGGAGGGGAGTGAGATCCTGACCCTGCAGATTGCTGGGGGCGGGCACGGCGGCGAGGGCGGTGAGGGTGGGGTAGAGATCGACTTGGCTGACTGGCGCTGCAGCCACCGTCCCGGGTCGAGTGGTCCCCGGGGACACGATCAGCAGCGGCACGCGGGCGCTTTCCTCGAAGAGGCTCCGCTTCTGCCAGAGCCCGTGTTCGCCAGTGTGGTAGCCGTGGTCGCTCGTGAACACCACGGTGGTGGACTCCGCGAGGCCGAGTCGGTCGAGGGCGGCGATGACGCGCCCGACCTGCGCGTCCATGAAGCTGATGCTGGCGTAGTAGGCCTGCAGGGCCGCGCGCCGCTGCTCGTCGGTCATCTTCGCCTCCTCGGCGTTTGCGCTGCCGAGGGCGGCGCGGGGCAGATCTGCCTGGTCTTCCGCGACTCCCTTGACGACCCGCTGGGCGTCCCGCGGGTGGAGATCAAAGTAACGTTTGGGCGAAACGTAGGGCGTGTGCGGCCGGTAGAAGCCGACGGCGAGGAAGAAGGCGCGCTCCGGCTGGCGGGCGCAGCGCTCCAGAACCCACTCCGCCTCGGAGGCGACAAGGTAGTCCGTGTGCTTCGTTTCGTCGCGCGGCGAGGCATACCAGCTCACCGTGCCGCCGAAGTTGCCGGGCCGCAGCGAGAAGATTTCCGGGTGTTCCTCGAGTCGGTCGACGCCGGCGGGATTGATGCCGACTTCCCACGACGCCGGGTCGTCGTGCCCGGCGGTGCCGATGGAGTTCGGCACGCCGTAGTGATAGAGCTTTCCGATCCGGATGGCCCACGCGCCGGCGCGACGGAAGGCTTGGGGAAGACTGATCTGCTGGGGCACCGACTGGCGGAAGATCTCCGCGTTGGCGAGGATGCCGGTGCTGTTCGGATAGAGCCCCGTGAGCATGGAGTTACGGCTCGGACCACAGAGGGGGAAGGTGCAGTAGGCCCGCTCGAAGCGCACGCCCCGGGCGGCGAGACGGTCCAGGTGCGGCGTCTGTGCCTGGGGATCGCCGTAGCAGCCCAGCATCGTGTTCAAGTCATCCGCGATGAGGAACAGCACATTGCGGGGACGGGGCTCGGCCGCGCGGGCGGCGAGCGTGACGGCCGACAGGCAGAGCAGCGTGAGCGCCAGACGACGGACCAGGCGGGCGGGGGTGGGGTACATCACTCCGCGAGCCAGAACGGGCCCCGGGCGGCGCGCAAGCCGAACCTCCGCGACGCTTTTCGGCGTTGAGATCAGGCGCGGAAGAACGATCCTAGGACACTCCTCCATGGCCTCGATTCCCCGCCGTCGTTTCCTCCAATCCACGCTCGTGGGCGGCGCCGCCGCTCTCATGACGCGGTCCGCGGTCTGGGCTGCCAGCGAAGGTGGGAGCGGCGCGCCGGGTTTGCGGATCGCGACGTTCCGCGCCGATCTCACCCCGCCGATCGGCCACCCGTTGTGCGGCGGTTGGATCACGCCTGCGACCGAGATCCTCGATCCGCTCGAGGCGATGGGGTTCGTCATCCTGGGCGCCGGCGCGCCACAGGTGGTCTGCGCGATCGACTGGACGGGGGTGCTCAACGCGGAGCATTTCGCGTGGCGCGAGGCGATCGCCCGGGCCGTCGGCACCACACCGGAGCGGGTCGCGCTCCAGTGCGTCCACCAGCACGACGCGCCCTTCGTCTGCTTCCGTGCCGACGAATTGCTCCGGCCCTACGGTTTCGCGGTCGCGGACCGCGCGTTCGTCTCGGCAATGCGTGACCGGCTCGCCGCGGCCGCCGGCGCTTCGCTCGCGGCCGCCCGCCCGCTGACCCACGTGGCCAGCGGTGCGGCTCCCGTCGAGCAGATCGCCGGCAACCGGCGCGTCCTCCTCGACGCCTCCGGCAAGGTCGTGCGCATGCGGGGCAGTTCCTGCCGGGACGCTGAGTTGATCGCCCTGCCCGATGGGCTGATCGATCCGCAACTGCGGACCGTGGCGTTCTACAGCGGCGAGACGCGGGTGGCGGCGTGCCACTACTACGCGTGCCATCCGATGAGCCACTACGGCAAGGGCCGGGTGAGCAGCGACTATGTCGGGCTGGCGCGCCGTCGGCGGCAGCAGGAGGATCCGGGCTGCCTGCACCTGTACTTCACCGGCGGAGCCGGCAACATCGCGGCCGGCAAGTACAACGACGGCTCCATGGAGGCGCGGGTGCGCCTGACGGAGCGACTGCACCGCGCGATGCTCCGCTCCGAGGATTCACTCCAGCCCCGCCCGCTGCGGCAGGTCCGCTGGACGACGCGCGACATCCTTCCACCCCCGGACCCCTCCTTTACTCCCGAGCAACTCCGGGCCCAGCTGGCGGATCCATCGAAGACGCGCGTGCTCCGTTCCATCGCCGCGATGCGGCTGTCGTGGCGCGATCGCGTCGACTCGGGGCTCCCGATCTGCGTCAGCGCCCTGCACCTCGACGACATCTCCCTGCTGCATCTTCCGGCTGAGGCGTTCGTGGAGTACCAGTTGTTCGCGCAGGGGGTCTCGCCGGATCGCTTCGTCGCGACGGCGGCCTACGGCGACGGGGGGCCGTGGTACCTTCCGACCAAGATTGAGTACCCGAAGGGTGGATACGAAGTTAGCGTCGCGTTCTGCGATCCGGTGGTCGACGACATCCTGACCGTCGCGATCCGGGGGGTCCTGGCCGGGGCGGCGTAAACGTTTTCCGGCGTCCCGCGGTCAGGAGCCCCGGTGGGCTTGCCGCGGGATGCGGCTCAGGCGGAGGCGGCGAGGTCGCCGCCCCGGCGGGCGTGCACGGCCCATTCGTACGCCTGCGCGTAGGCGGCGGCGGAACGGCCCCAGCCGAAATCGCCACGGAGTCCGCGGTCCCGCAGCGCCGCGAAGTGCGCCGGGCGGTCATGGTACGTCGCGCAGGCCACGCCGATGGCCTCGGCGAGCGCTTCCCCCGTCGCCTCGTCGAAGCGAAACCCCAGCCCGCTGCCCGTGGCCTTGTCGTACGGGGTCACGGTGTCGATCAGCCCGCCGGTGGCGCGCACGACCGGAGGGGTGCCGTATCGCATCGCGTAAAGTTGGGTCAGTCCGCAGGGCTCGCTGCGACTCGGCATGATGAAGCTGTCGCTGCCGGCCTGGATCAGCCGCGCGAGCGCGGCGTCGAAGCCGATCTGCACACCCACGCGTCCGGGGGCCTGGGCCGCA
>CAZEJZ010000310.1:0-4303 GCA_964512415.1 uncultured Opitutaceae bacterium | reverse complement strand
GCCTTGGCGAGGAGCTCGACGCCGCGCAGGACCTTCTGGCGGGCGCCCTCGTCGAAGAGGAGTTGTTTGGAAGCCATGTGGATGGGTGGGTTTGGTTTTTGCTAAATGAGCGGTGGGTGGGTTCAGCCGATGACGCCGAGGATGTCGTCCTCGCGCACGAGCGTGTACTTCTTGTCGTCGAGCTTCACCTCGGTGCCGCCGTATTTGCTGATCAGCACGCGGTCGCCGACCTTGACTTCGAACGGCTGGACCTTGCCGTCCTCGCCCTTCTTGCCGGTGCCGAGGGCGATGACCTTGGCCTCCTGGGGCTTTTCCTTGGCGCTGTCCGGGATGATGATGCCTCCGCGGACCTGCTCTTTTTCCTCGATGTGTTCGACGAGAACACGATCGCCGATGGGCTTGATTTTGACGTTAGCCATATGTGGTTGTGGTTGGGTTTTCTTAACGGAATCTTTGTGGGATTGCCAGTTGTCGGGTTGAAATGGGCCGGCCGGTGGCGCGGGAGCACCGCGGCTGCGCCCAAAGGGATTGGGCGGCGCTATTTCTTCTTCTTGTCGTCGTCGACGACCTCGAAGTCCGCGTCGACGACGTCGGCCTTCTTCTCGGGTTTTTTGGCCGTGCCCGGCTCGGGCTCGCCACCGGCGGAAGCGCCCGAGGTCTGGGCTGCCTTCTGCGCCTCCTGGTAGATCTCTGCGCCGACCGACGATAGCTTTTCCATCGCGGCCTTCATGCGGTCGACGTCGTTGCTCTCGAGCTCCTTCTTGGCGTCCGCCAAGGCGGCGTTGCCCTTCGACTTCAGACCTTCGGCCAGCTTGTCGCCGGAATCGCGGAGCGTCTTCTCGAGCTGGTAGATGGAGGAATCGAGCTGGTTACGGGTCTCCACCGCGTCCTTGCGCTTCTTGTCCTCAGCGGCGTGCAGCTCGGCCTCCTTGGTCATCTTCTCGACCTCTTCCTTGGAGAGGCCGGAGGAGCCCTGGATGGTGATCTTCTGGTCCTTGCCGGTGCCGAGGTCCTTGGCGGAAACGTGGAGGATGCCATTCGCATCGATGTCGAACGTCACCTCGATCTGCGGAACGCCACGCGGAGCGGGCGGGATGCCATCGAGTCGGAACGTGCCGAGCGTCTTGTTATCGCGCGACATCGGGCGCTCGCCCTGGAGCACGACGATCTCGACGGACGGCTGGCTGTCGGAGTAGGTGGAGAAGACCTGCGTCTTCTTGGAAGGAATCGTGGTGTTGCGCGAGATCATCGCGGTCGAGACCCCGCCGGCCGTCTCGATGCCGAGCGTGAGCGGGGTGACGTCGAGCAAGAGCACGTCGCGGACATCGCCCTTGAGCACACCGCCTTGAATCGCTGCACCCACGGCCACCACCTCATCGGGATTGACGCCCTGATGGGGGGCCTTGCCGCCAAGTTGCCGAGCGATCTCGACGACCTTGGGCATGCGGGTCATGCCGCCGACGAGCACAAGCTCATCGATTTGCGCGGAGCCGAGTTCGGCATCCTTGAGGCAGTTCTTGAACGGCGCGAGGCAGCGCTCGAAGAGCCGATCGCAAATCTGCTCCATCTTGGCGCGGCTAAGGCTGACATTCAGATGCTTCGGGCCCGTGGCGTCGGCCGTGATGAAGGGCAGGTTGACGTCGTAGGTTTGGGCCGAAGAAAGAGCGATCTTCGCCTTCTCCGCTTCTTCCTTCAGGCGCTGGAGCGCCATCGGATCCTTGCGGAGATCGATGCCGTTTTCCTTCTGGAACCCCTCGACCAGCCACGTGATCAGCGCCTCGTCCCAATTGTCGCCACCCAAGTGGGTGTCGCCATTGGTCGCCTTCACTTCGAAGACGCCGTCGCCGATCTCGAGTACGGATACATCGAAGGTACCGCCGCCGAGGTCAAACACCGCGATCTTCTCGTCCTTCTTTTTGTCGAGACCGTACGCCAGCGAGGCCGCCGTCGGCTCGTTGATAATGCGGAGCACGTCCAATCCGGCGATCTTGCCGGCATCCTTGGTCGCCTGACGCTGGGCGTCGTTGAAATAGGCCGGCACCGTGATCACCGCCTGGGTGATCTTCTCGCCCAAGTAGGCCTCGGCATCCGCCTTCAACTTTCCGAGCACGAACGCAGAAATCTGCTGGGGGGCGAACTGTTCGGCCTTATCGCCGACTTGAACCTCGATATAGGCGTCGCCGTTCTTCCCCTCAGTCACCTTGAAGGGAAAATTCTTCGACTCTTCCCGGGTCTCGGAAAACTTGCGCCCGATCAGGCGCTTCGCGGAAAAAATCGTGTTCTTCGGGTTGGTCACCGCCTGGCGCTTGGCCGCTTGACCAACCAGACGCTCACCCGACTTGGTGAACGCAACGACCGAAGGGGTCGTCCGTGCCCCCTCCGCGTTCGGAATAACTACCGGCTCGCCGCCCTCCATCACAGCCATGCAGGAGTTCGTCGTGCCCAAATCGATGCCAAGAATGCGACTCATGGTATACCCGCTCTAGCACGGCCCATACCCAGACCCGGCGACTTCACCTTACTTACTTGTTCATAAATGATTACGAAATTCAGTGCTACCGATTGGCGTTCAATTCGCTTCCGAGGTGCGCCAGTGTGACACGAAGCCTGTCCCACCCGCGCCGTCGCGCGAGCCATGGCACAAGGGATGGCGCACCTTGATTACCCGGCAATCCCAGCATAGGCTCACGCCATGGAAATGGAGATTGTGGTGCCCACCGAGCTCTCGGTGATGACCCTGCCGAAGCTCGCCTTTTTCCCGCAGGCACTGCTGCCCCTGCACATCTTTGAGCCGCGATACCGCTTGATGCTCAAGGAGGTCTTGGCGAGCCATCGGCTTTTCGCCGTCGCCGGTCTCGATCAGACCCCTACGGCCCGGGGGTATGAGCCCGCGCACCGCGTGGCGACGGTGGGAATCGTTCGCGCCTGCCAGGAAAACGACAACGGCACGTCCAATCTCCTGCTCCAAGGGCTCGCCCGGATCGAGGTGCTCGAGGTCCTCCGGGAGGATCCTTACCGCACCATCCGGGTCCGGCCACTCCTCAGCCAGTCCGGCGCCCCGGAAGCCGATAACCGTCGGCTGAAGACCAGTCTCGCCCGCCTCCTCTCGCTCAAGCAGCGGCTCAGCGGCGATTCCCCCGGCGACTTCGACCGTTTCCTCAAGACCGTCGAAGACCCGGACGCCTACGTCGACCTCGCCGCTTTCAATCTCTGCGAGGATGCGGACCTCAAGCAACGGCTCCTCGAAACCCTCAGCGTCCACGAGAGACTCCGCCTCTTCACCCGATACCTTCGTCAAGAGGTCGCACAGATCCGACTTCGCCGTCTCCTTCAGGGCCCCCTGACCGACGAATCCATCGGTAATAATTGATCTTCAGGGGTTTGCGAGAGCCCATTCTCCCGCTCGAAAACTGGAGCCGATGGTCGGGATTGAACCGACGACCCACGCTTTACGAAAGCGTTGCTCTACCACTGAGCTACATCGGCCTAGGGAACGAGGGAGAAAAACCGCCCTTTCCTCCGGCGCAAGCCTTTTGTCTCCTCTCTTCACGTGCCTGCCCTCTCCACCGACCTCTTTGATTTTTCACTGCCGCCGGAGCTGATCGCCCAGACACCGGTTGCACGCCGGGACGCGTCGCGTTTGCTGGTCGTCGATCGAGCTTCCCGATCGCTGTCGCACCGGACCTTTTCGGAGTTGCCGACGCTCCTCCGCGCGGGAGATGCGCTCTTTCGCAACAACGCAGCAGTCCTGCCCGCGCGGCTTTCCGCCACGCGAGCGTCCGGCGGAAAGGTGGAGTGCCTCCTGCTCCGGCCGACGAGTGAACCCGAGGTTTGGTGGTGCCTCCTGCGCCCTGGAAAGCGCCTGCCGGTCGGCGCGCGCTTCGGCCGGACAGACCTTTTTGAGGCCGAGGTTGTGGAGAAGGACGCTGAAGGAGCCGCGCGCGTCGTGTTCCGCGTCGCCGGACAACGCTCCGTGGTCGCGCTCGCCAACGAAATCGGAGACGTACCGCTTCCGCCGTACATCGCGCGGAACGATCCCGCTGCAGCGCGTTCGTCCGACCTCGCGCGCTACCAGACCGTCTACGCGCGGAAAGATCGGCAGGTGGCGGTGGCCGCACCGACCGCGGGACTTCACTTTACGCCCGAACTCCTCGAAACGATCGCGGCTCTCGGGGTGCTCACGCACGAGGTGACACTGCACGTGGGGCTGGGTACGTTCAAACCGATCGCGACGCAATCGGTGGCGGAGCACGCCATCCATCGTGAGGTTTACGAGGTGCCCCTTTCGGCCCAGCAGGCGCTC
>CAZEJZ010000309.1:0-4310 GCA_964512415.1 uncultured Opitutaceae bacterium | reverse complement strand
CCGCCGAGCATCAGGAAGCACTGGGCGAGATCCGTCCAGACCACGGCGCGGAAGCCGCCCACCAGCGTGTAGGCGGTGGTCACCGCACCGATCAGGAAGACGCCCCAGAGCAGATCCAGACCCAGCATCTGCTGGAGCACCAGCGCCGGGAGCGCGATGACGACGCTCTGCTTGCCGACGAGGTTGAAGATGATGGTGACGCCGCTGCCGAAGATGCGCAGCGACGGATGGAAGCGCGTCTCGAGGTATGAGTAGACCGAGACCAGGTTCATCCGCCGGAGCCGGGGGATGAGCACGAACGCCGCGATGGTCGTGCCGATCAGCGTGACGTAGTTCGACGCCATGTACTGCCAGTTCGACGTGAACGCCTTGGCCGGAATGGACACGAAGCTGATTGCGCTGGTGGCGGTGGCGTAGAGCGTCACGCCACCGACGAACCAATTGAGTTCGCGATCGGCGAGGAAGTAATCAGCCGTACCCGAACCCTGTCCGCGCGAGAAGAAAAGGCCGATTCCGAGCATGGCGGCGAGGTAAAGCCCGACCACCACGAGATCGAGCGACCGGGCGCGAGGTTCTGGCGCCGACAGCAGTTCGCGCCGCACGCCCGGGGCGTCGACGCCCTCTTGGATCAGGAGCGCGGTCGGGCTCTCCCAAACCAGTGCGGCGCCGGGAGTGGTCGTCCGGCGCGCGAGTTCCGCCCAGCGATCCGTGACTTCGTTGTAGCTCAGAATCACCAGCGCAGCGTCGAGATCCGTGCCGCCGCCGGCCGCCGGGGCGATGCCGGCCACCAGCCAGGACGTCGTGCCGGCGCGGCTGACCGCCGCGCGCTCGAGTGCCCGCGGCAGCGGGTGGCGCCGGGCGGGCCCGGCGGTGGTCTCGATAAGGAGGACGGGCGGGGTCGATCCTTCGACGCGGGCGAATTCCGGCCCAAATCGTCCCGCCGCTCCCGGTCGGGCGACGGCGGCCTCCCACTCGGAGCGGGTGGCCGTGCCCGTGTGTGACTCGAGGAGCGCGGGCGCGGCGTGTCCAAGGGCGGGACAGCCGCAGACGACGGCGATCAACAGAAGCGCGAGGCGAATCATCGGTGCTGGGCGACTGTTTCGAGACGCGATGGGCGGCGCAATGATGACCCAGTTGAACCGTTTGATTACGCGGCGGCCGTGCGGTTGGGGAGCGGGGAGGCCGGGGTCGCTGCGCCAGCGGGTCGGAGGGTGGGGCCCTCGACCCAGGCCCCCTCCAGCGTGATGGTCTTGGCGTGGGTGGGCACGCCCCGTTCGGTGCGCTGGATTTGGGCGACGACCGACTCCACGGCCGCAGCGCCGAGTTGGCGGGGAAGCAGGTCGAGTCCGGCGGCGGGATAGGGATCCTGGGTCGTGTTCAGGTTGAAGAAACCAACATCCTCGGGCACCCGCAGACCGCCCGCCGCGAGCCATCCGATCACGTCGGTATGGTGTCCGATGATCACATCGGGTCGGTGTCGGTCGAACCACGCGAGAAACTCCGCGCGATCAGGCGTGTCGAAGACCAACGGAGGCACCTGCTCCTCCTTGGGGATGGCGAGGTGGAGGCCGAGAAATGCGGACGTCCACTTGAAGAGGATGCGGGCCTCGTTGGCCCGTCGTACGTACAGCCCGATGCGACGGTAGCCGCGATCCCAGAGGCGGCCGACCGAGCGAAGCAGGGAGCCGTGATGGTCGGGGCAGATGGTGTGGAGCACTGGGCGGGACAGGCAGTAGTCGAGGCGGACCGCCGAAAGCCGACTCCAGTCGGCCTCCGACCAATCCTGCGATTCCTCGAACGGCATGACGACAACCCCTTGGATGCCCCGGGTGAGCAGGACCGTGTTCAGCCGTTTCAGGGAAAGCTGTTTTTCCCCCACCCAGAACTGCTCCAACCGGAAGCCGAGCGCCTCGGCCCGGCGGGTGGCACCGTCGAGGATGGCCTGATGGTAGCGGGCGCGACGGGGATTGGCGGATTCCTCGGAGTTGAGGGCGCCGATCACCCCCCGCGAGCCCTGCAGTTGCTGTCGCCGCAGATCGGCCATCACCGAGCCCACCAAAGGGTTAGAACGATAGCCGACCCGCTGGGCGGCGTCTTGAACGCGTCGTTTCGTCTCGGCCTTGACACGGGGGCTGTCGCGCAGGGCCTCGGACACGGTGGCGGCAGAGAGGCCGAGTTCGCCCGCCAGGGTGCGGAGCGTCGGGGGTCGAGTCATGCCCGGATCGTGCGGTCCACGGCAGTAAGCTCAAGGAAATGATCTAACGGTTCGACCCGGGGGACATTAGACTCGCCCGTGTGCGTGTCTATTTCTTGCGCGCTCGTTGAACCCCTTTCGGTGAAGGTCCTTCAAGGACCGGATCCGGAGAACCGTTTGAACCGTTCGTTTGTTTGACCACGACCCATACCATGAAACACCCTGTTCTGAAAGTCATCGCGCTGTTCTCGGCCGTCTCGGCCGCGTTCGCGCAGCCGGCCTCGACCACGGCAAAACCGGCCGCCTCGTCCGACGAGGTGATCAAGCTGTCTGAGTTCAATGTCTCGAGCGCCCGGGCGACCGGATACCGCGCGCAAAACGCGATCACCGCCACGGGCTTCGGGGCGAATGTCCTCGACGTGCCGGTCACGATCAACGTCCTGACCGGTGAGTTCGTGCGGGACATCGGAGGCAGCCTCCAGAGCGAAGTCCTGCGCTACATCCCGGGCGTGGTGACCAACCCGAATTACGAGTCCTACATCAACATCCGCGGCTTCTCGGGCCTGCAGTCCTATCGCAACGGTCAATACCGTCGCCAGCTCTACTCGACGTGGGGCATGGACCGCATCGAGGTGATCAAGGGATCGTCCTCGATCTTCTTCGGACTGGTGCGGCCGGGTGGCGTGGTGAACTACATCACGCGCAAGCCGCAGTTCAATTCCGAGGGTGGCGACGTACGGGTCACGTACGGCAGCTGGGACTTCAAGAAGGCCGAGTTGGAGTACCAGCGGGGCTGGGATCGGGTGGCGTTGCGCGTGGGCGCGGGCGGCATTGATTCCGGCGGCTGGCGCGACAACGACTTCAAGAAGGAACACTACCTCGGTGGCACCCTGATGTGGCAGGTGTCGGACACCGGCATGCTCAGCGTCGACCTCGAGACGGTTCGCCGGGTGAACCAGGACCGTGAGTCGGCAGCGGTGCTGCGGAGCAATAACCGCTACCTCTTCAACCCGGCGGTCGCCACGGGCACGGCGCCCCGCGCGTGGCTGAACGCGAATGGATTCAGCAACGTGCCGACGTTCGACATGTTCGCCCCGGTGTTCTCCAGCGATGATCCCTTCGGTCGCGAGGTGACGATGGGCAGCGAGACCTATTCGTTCTATCAGTCCTACACCGCCGACCTCGAATTCACCCAGAAGATCGGCGACCAGTTGGTGTACCAGCTGCAGGGCAACTTCGCTATCGACGACTTCGAGATCCTCCGCTCGATCGGCGGCGATCAGGAGCCGTTCGCCGACGGCACGGTGCGGTTCCGCTTCGGCAACTTCGCGAATTACCGCGACTCCTACAACTTCGACAACAAGTTCACGTACCGTTTCGATCTGGCGGACGCCCGGCACAGTCTGGCGTTTGGCTACGAGACGCAGCGCGTGAATCAGGATACGCCGGGCTGGTTTGACACCGCCGGCCGGTTCCAGGACGGTCGCTACGGTGCCTTCGCGGTGTGGAATCCCCGCACCCAGCCCCTGCGCAACGCGGCCGCGGAGCGTGCGGCCAGCTCCGAGACCTGGAACATCGTGCGCCGTCGCGCGGAGAAGCAGACCGGACTCTACGTCGGCCTGCAGTCCGAGTGGATGAAGAGCCGCCTGTACACCATCGTCGGCATGCGCCGCAACGAATACTCGCGCGTCTCCTACTACGAGCGCACCGTCACGAACCCCGAGGTTGCGACGCCGACGACGAAGGCGGACACGCCGATGTACGGCGCGCTCTTCAAGGTGACGCCGGCTCTCTCGGTGTTCGCCATGTACTCCCAGTCACTGGAGCCGCAGCTCGGCGCCGATGCGGACGGGCGTGGCTTGGACCCGGTTGATGGCAGCGGCTTCGATATCGGCGTGAAGTCGAACCTGCTCGATGGCCGTCTGGCGGGATCCGTCTCGTTCTACGGCGTCAAGCGTGCCGGCATCGCCTCGCGCGATTCGGCCCGCGAGGTCGCGACCGCCCGCCAGCCGTGGTTCATCTTCGGCGAGTCCGAGGAGTCGCAGGGCGTCGAAGTCGACCTCTCGTACAATCCGCAGGCGAACTGGCAGATCATGTTCGGCTATGCGCACGCGAC
>CAZEJZ010000308.1:0-4316 GCA_964512415.1 uncultured Opitutaceae bacterium | reverse complement strand
TTCCCGTCCCGACCGTGTCCGTGGTGGACCTCACCGTGCGCACGGCCAAGGACACGTCGCTCGACGAGATCAAGGCCGCGCTCAAGCGCGCGTCCGAGACGTACCTGAAGGGGATCCTTGGCTACACGGACGATGAAGTCGTCTCCAGTGACTTCGTTCATGACACCCGTTCCTCGATCTTCGACGCGGGCAGCTCGATCGAGCTGAACAAGAACTTCTTCAAGTTGGTGAGCTGGTACGACAACGAGTGGGGCTACAGCAACCGCGTCGTCGACCTCAGCCGCAAGATCGCCGCGAAGCTCTGACGCGTCGTCGCCCATCCGCGCACTTCGGGCGGCGGGAGGTACGGGCCTTCCCGCCGCCAGTGCGGTGGGTTGCTCCTGCCCGGCCAGCGCCAGTCGTTCCGCCATGCCTCATTTCAAGACCATTCGTGACCTTTCCCTCGCCGGTAAGCGCGTGTTCCTGCGCGTCGACTTCAACGTCCCGCAGGACAAGGTGACGGGCGCGATCACCAACAACCAGCGCATCGTCGCCGCGCTGCCGACCCTCCGTTACGCGCTGGATCAGGGGGCCTCGGTCGTGCTGGCGAGCCATCTCGGGCGTCCTGATGGCAAGGCGATCGCCAAGTTCTCGCTTCGTCCGATTGCGGCGGAGCTGCAGTCGCTGCTCGGCCGTCCGGTCGCGTTCGCGGCGGACTGCGTCGGTCCGGTGGCCGAGCAGGCCGCCGCGGCGCTGCGTCCCGGCGACGTACTGCTGCTGGAGAACCTGCGTTTCCACATCGAGGAAGAGGGCAAGGTGAAGCTCGAGGACGGCACGTCGCTGAAGGCCGACAAGGCGGCGGTCGAAGCGTTCCGCGCCAGTCTCTCCCGGCTGGGAGATGTCTACGTGAACGATGCGTTCGGCACCGCTCACCGCGCGCACTCCTCGATCGTCGGCGTCAACCTGCCGCAGAAGGCGGCGGGCTTCCTGATGGAGGCGGAGTTGAAGGCGTTCGCGGCGGTGCTGGAGCATCCGCAGCGCCCGCTGCTGGCCATCCTCGGCGGGGCGAAGATCGCGGACAAGATTCCGCTGATCAAGAACCTGCTGGAGAAGGCCGACGAGGTCATCATCGGCGGTGGCATGGCCTACACGTTCAAGAAGGTCATGCACGGCATGGAGATCGGCACGAGCCTGTTCGACGAGGAGGGCGCCAAGCTGGTCCCCGAGCTGGTCGCCAAGGCGAAGGCGCGCGGGGTGCGGCTGACGTTCCCCGTCGATTACGTCGCGGCGGATCGCTTTGCGCCCGACGCCGCCACGCGTCCCGCCAGTGACGAAACCGGGATCCCGGCCGGCTGGATGGGCCTCGACGCCGGTCCGAAGTCGATCGCCCTGTACCGCGAGTCGATCCTCCGGTCCCGCACGATCGTGTGGAACGGGCCGGCCGGTGTCTTCGAGTTCGACGCGTTCGCCGGGGCCACCAAGGCCATGGCTGCCGCGATCGCGGAAGCCACCGCGCTGGGCGCGACGACGGTGGTGGGCGGTGGCGATACCGCGACGGCCGCGAAGAAGTTCAAGGTCGCGGACAAGGTCAGCCACTGCTCGACCGGCGGCGGAGCGAGCCTTGAGTTCCTCGAGGGCAAGGTGCTCCCCGGCGTCCAGTTCCTCGAGTCCTGATTCATTCCCCCGCGCTTTTCCCACCATGTCACCGCTCCGCAAGAAACTCATCGCTGGCAATTGGAAGATGAACAAGACCTCGGCCGATGGCGTGGCCTTGGTGCAGGAAATCGTCGCCGCGGCCGGCAAGCAGACCGAGGTCGACGTGATCGTGTGCCCGCCGTTCACCGCCTTGGAGTCCGTGGGCCGCGCGCTCGAGGGCTCCGGCGTGCGGCTCGGCGCGCAGAACGTTCATCCGGAGGCGAGCGGCGCCTACACCGGCGAGATTTCCGTCGGCATGCTGCGCGCGCTCTTTGCCAGTTACGTGATCCTCGGGCACAGCGAGCGCCGCTCGTATTTCCAGGAGACGGACGGATTCATCAACCAGAAGGTCATCGCCGCGCTCAAGGGCCAGTTGAAGCCGATCCTCTGCGTCGGCGAGACCCTCGGCCAGCGCGAGGCGGGGGAAACGCTGCGGGTGGTGCAGACCCAGGTCGAGGCGGGGCTCGAGGGCGTGGGCAAGGACCAGATTTCCAGCGTCGTGATCGCCTACGAACCGGTCTGGGCCATCGGCACGGGCAAGGTCGCCACCACCGAGCAGGCGCAGCAGGTGCATGCCTTCATCCGCAGTCTGCTCGCCAAGGGATACGGCGAGAACGCCGCGGAGAAGGTCCGGATCCTCTACGGCGGCTCGATGAAGCCCGCGAACGCGCCCGAGTTGCTCGCGCAGCGCGACATTGACGGCGGCCTGATCGGCGGTGCGAGTCTCGAGGCGCGCAGTTTCCTGGAGTTGGTGTCAGCGGCGTCGGCGGTCCGCTGATTCCGCCCGGCGGGCGGCGGGATCAGAGATCCGCCGGCGCGGAGCGGGCCACGCTGGCCACGGCCTCAGGACGGCGCTCGCCGGTGGCGGCGGCCGCTCCGGTCCGCGATGATCCCTCGGCCCAGCGGCGGCGCAGCGCTGCACCGGTGCGCACGGTGATCACCCCCAGCGAGATGACCCAGATCACGGGATCGACGACGTAGTCCCACGCGTTGTCTGACTCGAGGGCGCTGGTGGCGAAGGCGGCCAGGGCGGCGGTGAGGACCACGCCGGACCGGTTGCCCACCGCCAGCAGGAAAAGCGCGAGGGCCGTGATGGTCCAGATCGCCGGACCGCTGCGCCAGCCGAAGTAGTAGAAGTCGGCCGCCCGTCCCCACAACGGATTCAGGTAGAGAATCGAGCCGGCCACCGCTGCGATGGTCAGCAGCGCCCGCAGATCCGTCGGACGCAGCAGGTCACGCTGGGTCAGGCTCCGCCAGAGGAGCGCCGCGACGAAGGCGATGCCGAGGAGGCTCGGATTCGGGTAGAAACTCTCGACCCACCGCCCGAGCGAGACCGGTCCCACCGGGACAAAGAGGAGCGCAACCGCCAGCGGTCCGAGCCATCCCTTCAGGCGTCGCGTGGCGGGCCGTCCGCAGACTTTCCCCACCGTCCAGATCAGGACCAGCCAGAGGACGCCGGCCAGTGCGAGGGGGTGCAGCAGCGTTGTCGGGAGGTTGCTCATCGCTGGACGAGGCTCCGCGGGCGCGTGGCCTGATCCAGCCACGCGGCATTGAATTCGACGTGCTTGATCCGCTCGCGGCGCCACGTATACGTTACGTGGATACGGCCGCGGGAATCCTCGACGATCGAGGGGTACGAGAACTCCTTCTTGGGTTCGTGCTCGAGGATGGGACCGGGGGTCCATGTCGTCCCGGCGTCCGTCGACACCGCCAGTCGGAGGGAGTCGCGGCCCGCGGTCGCGTCGTTGTAGGCCAGCAAGATCCGGCCGTCGCGCAGCCGGACGGCGTCCACGGCCGCGTCCGGGTTGGGCAGCGAGGTCTGGGCGGTGGGCGACCACGTCCAGCCATTGTCCCGGGAGAACGCGGTGCGCAGGGTGCGCTCGGGCCGGCCGTCGCGCAGGAGCATGAGGACGCGGTCCTGGCCGAGGGGGACGAGCACGGGCTGGAGCAGCTCCGCTTCCGCCGGCAGGCTGCGGAGTTCGTACCCGCGCAGCCGCCCCTTCGGCTCCGGGTCGAGCCAGAGGACCTGGGGGTACTTCAGCGCCATCTCGTGGTAGATCGGCAGCCCGATGCGGCCGTCGCTCGCGTACACCGGGCGGCTGCGCACGAGGCTGCTGAGATTCATGTAGGGGTTCAGCGAGAGACGTCGGCTCTCACCCCACGTCTGGCCGTTGTCCAGCGATGCCTTGATGTTCAGGGAGCAACCGGACCAGCCACCCACCATCACGCTCACGTAAACCATCCACAGCGTGCCGTGCTGGTCGGGAAACACCACGGTGTTGCCCAGCTTCTTGACCGGGCGGTCCAACTCGAACTCCGCCTGGGCGCGGTCGATCACGCGTTGCGGCTGCGACCACGCGTCGCCGCCTGCGTTCCACCGCGCGGTGTAAACCGCGACGTCGCCGGAGCCTTCGCGCTGACCGCCGTACCACGCGGCGATGAGATCCCCGCAGGGCAGCAGTGAGACCATGCTGCAGTGAACCGAGCGCGTGTAGCCTTCCGGCGACAGCCAGCGCTCCTGATGAAAGGGGAGCGTCTCCTGCGCCAAATCTTCCCGCCGCGGGCCCGCCTGCGCGATCACCGCCTCGGGCGCCTGCGAGCGGTGCTCGGGCGTCGTGGCCCACGTCGCCGCGAGCGCGACG